>JALZVD010000288.1 GCA_023300205.1 Akkermansiaceae bacterium
CGACAACACCATCATCATCTACACCTGTGATAATGGCTGGGCACCACCCAGCACCAGAACAAATGACCCCACTCAGAAAGACTGGAAACACTATGCCCAGCGCTCCAAAAGCTCACCATTCGAAAACGGCATCCGCACCCCCATCATGGTAACCTGGCCAGGAAAAATCAACCCAAATGAAGTAACCGAACTCGCCCACACCATTGACATCTTCCCCACCATCACCGCCCTAGCCGGCATCAAAACTCCAGAAAACTTACCTGGCATCAACCTCACAGACCAAGCCGCAAGAAAGAACCGAGATACCATCTACGGAGTATGCCACTCCTCTCACAACATGACCCTAGGCTCCCCAAATGAAACCCTCCAATACCTCTGGTGTGTTCAAGGAGAATGGAAACTCATCCTCCGCAAGAACGGCATAGACATCACACACTACAAAAAACTCCACCAATGGGACAAACAACCCGCCAGACTCTACCACATCACAGAAGATCCCAACGAGACTCAAAACCTCGCTCTCAAACACCCTGAAAAGGTAACCGCCCTCAGCTCCAAAATAGAAGCCTGGCACAAAAACAATCAAAACCAAAAGTGAATACCTAAACCTCCCATACCCCTGGTAATTCAACATCAATAAGAAATCTTCAAAAACAACAACGCGCAAAACAGCCTCCAATATTTCATCTCAAATGATTTACTGCATAATTCACTATTTATAAAAAACTTGATATTTTATATAAATAAAATATTATACTCTAATGACAATAAAGTTGTTATCCCCCAAGAAGGTCATTTTCTGCTCACTCGCGCTCACAGCTCCAGCACTTGCCCTAGATATAGGAAGCTTCAATCAGCAGCAAAACGAAAGATTCACAGACCATGCCAGTTTTGTAGGAACCGGTCTAGACCTATCAGGCTTTGGTAGAGATAGCAGCGGCAGATGGGCCACACTCATCTCCCCTAATGTCTTCATTAGCGCAGATCATTTTCGACCATCTGGAACAATCTCCTTCTATGCTGACAATGATATCAACACCACCCCAGTCCAGCGCTCAGTAACCTCTGGAGCACAAATTGCCAATAGTGACCTCTATGTAGGCTATCTTGACTCTCCCGTAACCTCAGACATTGCCTACTATGAATTTGCTCAAAGCATCGGCAACCTCAGCACAAATACCATTGCCTACCAAGCGGGCATACCAGATGTTGATGAAAATATCTCCTCCAACTATCCGAACTCTCAGAACATGGTACTCGGATTAAATAAATTAGAAGCACTCAGAGACACCGATCAATTCGGTAAAACTTCACAAACCTTGTGGACCGCCCAAGACGACAGCTCTGACTCTGCCAAGTATGTAAACTCAGAAGCTCAAATCCAAGGCGGTGACTCGGGCGCAGCACTCTTCATCACTGATACTTCAAATAACATCACCCTACTCGGTACCGCATGGTATAAAGGCTCCTTCTTTAGCATTTCAGGCAGTAGAGATGCCTCCGTTTACACCTTCACCGCTCCGCACACTGACGAATTAAACCGCGCCATACTGACAAATGCGGTACCTGAACCTAGTTCCATCGCATTCTCCCTTTCTGGTTTAATTCTACTATGCTTTAATAGAAAACGATAAGTTATATTAAATAAATATTTAATTTTTATAAAAAATAATTGACTTCTAATCTTTTTTATCACATATTCCAAATATCTAGCACATGTTAGACAATTTAACACCCAAAAGTTAACTTCAAAAGTTAACCCCCACGTTAACCCCAAAATAGAACATTATGTATAAAATACTACTAACATCCCTAAGCCTCGCGGCTCTATCGTCAATCTCTACAGCTCAGATTACTCCGTCACAAACTACAGAAGACGGAATTCAGACCACAATAGATTGTTTTTCTTTCAACGTTGAAGACATCGACGCTCCTAACGGTAACCCCATAACGAGTGGAGAAAACATCAACCTAATGGGGACTTTAACAGGGGGAACATTTCTCTCTAATAGTCCCTTTCAGATTCAGTCAACTGTTGCTCACTTTAATAATAGTGGAACAACGTCTGCTTCATTATCAAACGGTGAAGTTTCATTCACCGGTTCTGTTGGACTCATTACATTAAGTGAGCAAATTGACGCTGCCGCTAGAAGCATCAACGGAGACTGTAAAGTCTTAGACTTCTCATTCACTCAGTGCACTACGGTTGATGAGCGCTCTGGTCTTTTCGACGAAATCTCAGTCCTTGAAAAAGGTGGTAGCACAGTCTATTACGGTGAAGTAGGTAACACTAGAGAATCTGTCTCTTATACAGATGCATTCGTACGTGACCCATTAACTGGATCGTTTACCTATGACAGCACTCGCTTTGTCGAGCCTACTGACGGAGCTACTGACGGCAAGGACGCAGTCCTTGCATTCTACACTGTCGACGAACGAGGAATAGCTCGGGAACTTGAATCTAATACAGACACTGTTACTATCTTGAAAGACTTCACAGTATGCGTTGAATGCACACAGCAAGTGCCTGAGCCTTCATCAACTCTCCTTATGGGACTTGGTGCAGCTGCATTCATCATCAGACGTAAAAGATAATATTTCTTAAAATCTAAGAATTCACCTTAAGGCCTTACCTCAAATAGAGGTAAGGCCTTTTTATGTACTATAGTTAACATACATGTATCAATATCTTTAAGACTTGAACGAATAGAACACCAAGTTTAAATACCTACTCACCTTAGGTGAATCAAAATGATAAATACTGTTCACCTATAATCGAAGCGACCTCCAATCTATTACCCCATATAGAATAAAAGCAAATACAACCTGCTAAAAGATCATAACATTTGATCGAGTATTCCATCTTTTCTGACCTTTCTGGAATACTAAATAATTAATGCTTAACAAGTGTTAATCTTAAAAAAATTGACGATCAAGAAAACATTTAATTACATTTACATGATCTTATAAAGATTAGTTTAAAGATTAACCCCAAATATATAAACATATGTACAAATTACTACTAACTACCCTCAGCCTAGCGGCGTGTACTGCTGTATCAACAGCACAGACATACCCTGTAAAAGAAGTCCTCACATTCAATGTCGAAGGCATTGACCCTGAAGGAAACATGGCCAACGGCGACGAATTAACAATGAAAGGAAGCCTCAGTGGTGGAACAGTCCTACCTAACGCTTCAGGATTTGGCATCAGTTCACTCGTCTCTACCTTCAATCCTAGTGGAACAACTTCTTCATTCAATAACGGAGAAATTACATTCACTGGCTCTGTAGGTCTAATCACAACTGCCGCGCAGCTTATAGAAGCTTCTGAAGTAGTCAGCTCTCTTTATGATTTAGATTGCGAAGTGCTAGATTTCTCATTTACTCAATGCACAATCATTAATGAAGAATCTGATCTTTTCACAGAAATTAGTTCAATTGGATCAGACCAAGTATTCTTCGGATTTGCTGATGATCCTAGAGAAGCCGTCACCGTCAAAGAGGCATTCGTGTTTGATGAGAAGACTAGAACATTTTCTTTCGATAGCTCAGCATTGACTGTTGCAGACTCTAAAGAAGACAGAGTCCTTTCATTCTTCATTCTAGATGAAAGAGGAAATGCAACTGACATCAAATCTAATGCTGACACAATAACTGTCTTCAAAGACTTCACAGTTTGCGTAGAATGTGTGCCTGAACCTTCATCTACTCTTCTTATGGGAATGGGTGCTGCGGCATTCATAATCAGACGTAGAAGATAATAAACAATACTCTATTAATACTAATCTTAAAAACCTTACCCCTAAACCGGGTAAGGTTTTTTTATCCCCGTAAACGATTCGCCATAAAGCCACTTTCTACTATCAATTAGACTAAAATACGCTAGTGTGCGCGCACGCTCAATCACATTAGGTAATTGAAGCGTAAAATTTTCTAACTTTTCTTAACATGAACACCTTTGCCGACTTAGGCCTCTCTGATAAAATCCTTCGCGCCGTCACGGACAAAGGATACGAAATCCCATCCCCCATCCAAGCCAAAGCCATTCCTCCCGTAATAGAAGGCCAGGACGTTCTCGCCGCCGCCCAGACAGGAACAGGAAAAACGGCTGGTTTTGTACTCCCCATATTACACAAGCTTTCTGAGAACCCCTCAAGAAATGACAGACGTTCAGTCAGATCACTCATTCTCACACCTACCCGTGAACTCGCCGCCCAGATCAAAGCAAATATTGATGAATACGGCAGCCACCTTCACCTCAAAAGCCTCGTCGTTTTCGGCGGCGTAAATATCAAACCTCAAATCAGTAAACTGAAACAAGGTATCGATATTCTCGTGGCCACGCCAGGACGTCTTCTTGACCTCTGCCAACAACGCGCATGTGATCTAAGTAACGTAGAGATCCTAGTCCTCGATGAAGCAGACAGAATGCTAGACATGGGCTTCATCAACGACATCAAAAAAGTGATGAACTACATCCCTAAAAAACGTCAAACTCTGTTATTCTCAGCAACGTTCTCAAAGGAGATCAAAGTCATTTCCAAGCAGTTCCTCA
>JALZVD010000289.1 GCA_023300205.1 Akkermansiaceae bacterium
AAAAAATATACGGCAGAGTTTATTGGAACGATGTGGCTGGTCCTTGGTGGCTGTGGTAGTGCGGTCTTGGCTGCGGGAGTCCCAGATGTGGGGATCGGATGGGTCGGGGTGTCTTTGGCCTTCGGTTTGACGGTCTTTACGATGGCTTGCGCGATTGGCCATATTTCGGGATGTCATTTGAACCCGGCGGTTTCGGTGGGCCTGATGGTGGCTGGTAAGATGGATAAGAAGGATCTGGCCCCTTACATTATTTCGCAGGTTCTCGGTGGAATCGCCGGTGCTGGGATTCTTTATCTGATTTTATCGGGTAAGCCTGGGTTTGAGGTCGGGGGCTTTGCCTCGAATGGTTTTGGGGATCATTCTCCGGAGAAGTTCTCGATGGTGTCGGTCCTGATTACGGAGATTGTGTTAACCGCGGTCTTCCTGATCGTGATCTGCGGTGCTACGAGTAAGAATGCTCCGGGGATGATGGCTCCTTTAGCGATCGGCCTTTGTCTGACTTTGATTCACCTGATCAGTATCCCTGTTTCTAATACTTCGGTGAACCCTGCGCGTTCATTGGGCACCGCGGTCTTCCAAGGTGGATGGGCTCTGGGCCAAGTCTGGCTTTTCTGGGTTGCCCCTATTATCGGTGCTGTGATCGGAGCTAAGATCCACGGATTCTTGAACTCTGGTGAAGAGGCTTAAATCTCATTTGCTTTTAACCAAAAAATCCCCCTCCTGCTTTACGCGGGAGGGGGATTTTTTTAAATCTGTCTTATCGACGGCGTCGACCAAGGAGGAGAAGTCCTAGGCTGGCGAGAAGAGCGCTGGATGGCTCCGGGACCACGGTTTCGAGGGTGAAGCCGATATCAACGAGTGATTGCTTAGTGGTTTCGGAGAGAAAGGCCGTACCCGTACCGCTGAGGACGCCGGTCAGGAGTTCATCATTAAGGGAGTTGCCAAAGCTATCGGTCGGAGCTGCTACACTATCGCCGGGGTCATTGTCGGGGCCTGGGGCGTTCTCGGAGCTGAAGTTATCAGTGGTTTCGTTCCAGTGTCCATGTGCGGTCCCCGATCCGCCATCGAGTTCAACTGGAATGAAGGTCGCCCCAGCATCAAATTCTGCCTGATAGGCTGCGAGGGCATTCGCTCCGATGTATTGACCGGGTGTGCCGTTGGCTGCTGTACGGTTTGAATTTTCGGCAATGCCATCGCTGTAGACTTCATTGTCTTCCCAGAGGGTTCCGATGCCGAGGGCGTGACCAATCTCGTGTTTAATGGTGGTTGCTCGGAGGGGGCCAGCAGCTGGATTGATATTGAAGCTGGCGTTTCCTCCAGCTGACAAAATGTAACGATTGGGCCCCGGACTACCCAGCCCGGATCCGGGGACGATCCCGGAAAATATGAGAGAAGAAGGTCCGGCCGACCCGAGAACGATGCCCCCGCCGCTGGCTGGCTGGGAAAAAGTGTCAACTTGGAGATTCCAAGTCCGATTTGCATTATCTTGGTGGCCATCGATAATGTCGTCCCAGAAGGTGAGGCCGTCGGTGAAGAGGGCTTGTTCTGCGGTGCTCAGATCATTCAGCGCTTGTGCGGTAAATGAGACGGTAAAGTTAATTGCGGCCGGGAGGGGGACGCAGAACGTTGCGAGGAGTAGATGGATTCCTAAGAGACGTTTCATAAGGAGAACTTGTATGTATAAATGCTCCGCTAGGCAAAGAGATAAAGTAATAAAGAGGAGTTTAAGAAAAAATCGGGTAATTATTGGCCGTTTTTTCCATAGGATTTTTGATACTGGGCGAGGTCGATCCAGAAATTATGGGAGATTTTGATGATCTCTACTGCGGTCCCTTCGTGATTCCAGCGAACTGTGACTGTGACGGGTTGTCGTCCGCCTGGGGGGACGATTTTTTTGAGAGTGCGTGCCATTTTGGTGTCGATTTGGAAGAAGCCGGGAAGGCTCTGCTCATCTCCTCTGGTGTAGATTTTACAGAATCCAAATTTTTGAGGGTCCGCGGTTTGTTGCCCCCCTCCGGCCCGGGCGAGATAGACGCGCATGGTGGTAGGTTCTCTGGGTTTGGTTTCTTGGAAGCGCTTCCAAGATTGTTCGCCATAACCGACGGATGAAGCCCAATCGATTTTCATTTCAGTTTGGGTGGGGAGGAGATTGAAGACCCAGCCAGATGATTCTTCGGCCTCAAGAGCTAGGACGGCGTGCATGGTGACGCCGCCAAAGGCTGCTGTGTTATTCTCTAAGATTCTTCCGAAGTTCTGGGGCGGGTGGATGCCGGGGCGGTTGTAGTATTCATCCAATGAGTCTTGGAAATGGCTTCCGCCAATGATGAAGCGGCAGCGCTCTGCGTTCGAGCGAGCATTCATGAAACCGCTGAGGCATTTTTCGATCGCTTGCTGAATTTCAGTTGGGGTGGCCTTTTCAATGAAAGACTCCGGAGGGGGTGGTGTGAGGGTGCTTCTGCGATTCTCTGAGTGGTCCTTGCCTTGATGAAAGAGAGAGAGTGCAAACAGGCTGGCAGCGCCGAAGGGGATGATCAAGGCGAGGCTGATCATGATTCGATGATTTCTCCGCCTACTTTGAATCTCTTCCCAATCTTTTTCAGGATCATGGGGGGCTTGATTTTGAGGCTGTTGATCGGAGTCTAGGTAGTCGTTGGCGATTTGGCCTCTGCGGTCCTCAGATCTTAGCCGACCTTTTGTAGCCTCGTTTTGTGGGTCAGAGTCATCTTCCATACGGCGAGATTAGGGGCGGACACGTGCCTTTTAAAGTAATTATGAATTTCGGGCGGCAATGATCTAATCGATGATTTGAGTGAGATCGCCGCCGTTAAAACGGCGACTCGATTTTGTAGAGTGGACAATCAGAGGTGAGGTGATTTTAGTCAAAGGCGATGAACGTAGAGAGT
>JALZVD010000290.1 GCA_023300205.1 Akkermansiaceae bacterium
GTTTTTCAAAGATGATTTTGAATCTCATCTTAGAAAAATTGGATGGGCCGCTATTAAAGACACGTCCTGGATTACGTCCAAAGACCCAGGCCTCCGCCGTGAGAAGGCGGTCCTGTTCGAGCCCCGTGGCCCCCTCTCCCAGAAACAGAGGGACGCCATCTTTGACTATGACGAGAAATTCAAAACCCACTTTTCGCAAACCCACATAGACTAGACCCATGAAGACTCTTGAAGTGGGGAGGTGCAAAGCCCTCGTAAAAGTAGACGACGATTTCGAGCCGCCTGTAGGGGCCTCTCTTTCTGTCTCTTCCTCGGGGCATGTTCGGTGGCTAAAGTCCACAGGTGAAAAGAGGCCCTCTGGGAGCTACGTTTATACGCAAGGCTACTTGGGCCGCTTGATCATGGGCTGCCCCAAGGGGCAAACTGTTCTTTTTATTGACAGGGACAAGCTAAACCTGCAAAAGGAGAACCTTAAAATCGTTGAGCGTGGTGTGAATGTCCGCGCCCAAGGAGGACAAAGGGGAGGTTTTAAAGGCGTCCACTTTTGCAAAAAGCGAAACAAATGGATCGCCCAGATCACCCACAACTATAAATGCTTCTCCCTCGGGGGCTTCGATGATGAGTATCACGCCGCCTCCGCTTACAACCAAGCAGCGGTAAGACTGCACGGCGAACACGCCTATATCAATCAAATGCCTGAAGACAGAATTAACGCCTAACTATCACCATGAACGACCCACTCAAGAAACCCCCCAGACCTCTCAAACCCTTCAACGTCGTTTGTGAGCTGCAAATAGCCCTCCAAAGTGGGGGCAAGAAAAAGACCAAGGCAGCTCTGCAAAGAGCCCAACAGTTCCTTGATGAGAATGACAACCCACTGGGGAGAGCTGCCCCTTTCCGCCCGCTGGCAGCGCCGGAGTCGCCGGAGGAGGCCCTTGCGTGGGACCTCGCCAACGTGGACCACCACACTTGCGGCAATGGGGAGAAAGCTCAACGTCGAGCGAACCTCATCCAAGGCTACATCAGCGAGAACTACCGCGAGGTCCAAGACCCCGCCCCCTGGCACCAACAACTCTTCATGGAATGGCTCAAAGGGGTCTCCGCAGCGTTGGGAGTCGTGTTGGTCTTCGCATTCTTTTCCTATCTCCTCACCGGACAAATCTAACAAAACCTAACAAACCATCTTATGAACTCACTTGAAAATCTCGAAGCCAAAAGAATCGATCTCCTTGCGGAAAAATCCGCCAACACCGAACGCCTCCAAGAGGTGAATCTCGAACTGAAATCCAAGCCGAAAGGTGCCCGTTTGCACAAGCTCAATAACGAGCGCCAAGAGATCATCGCCGACAATGAAGAAGTGATCGAAGAAATACGGGAAGTGGTTCTTGAAATCAAAAAGCTACACAGGCAGCAAGGAGGCCATGAGAGTCGAGGCGACCTCAATTTGTTTGCTATCCTTGCCGCCCCTAAGCTAGCTAAGAAAGGCATGTCGGGGCCGGACGTAGCTCGGGCTCTCCAAGAGACCTCTAACAACCTCCTCAAAGTCAAGGCCGCTTACGAAGAGCATAAAACCCGCAACGCCTCTACCACGTAAGCAGGAGAAGAGAAGGGCCGAAGCTATTGCCGCCCGTAAAAAGAAAAGACTAAAATAAAGGAGCTTTTTGGCTATTTAGTCCTTGACCAACCAACCTACCTAAGTTTAACTACCAACACCTCGCCTTAACAGGCTCCTAAAACTACCAACCGAAACTATGAACCCGCTCCACGACATTAACTACCATGCCTTTGTTGGAGCCCTCGCAAAACCAGGGCAAGACATCATCGACTCTCTCACACCAGAGAAGGCCCACCTCTGGCACATGAGCGGCGAACTTCGCGGCGAGTTGCTCGAACTCCAAATTGCTTTGGAAAACAACGATGCAGAAAACGTCCTCGAAGAAGCCGGGGATATGCTCTTCTACATCCAAGGGTGTTTCCAATTTCCAGGATGCTCCTTCTTCATGCCGTCTCACAACTTCGAGGCCCAAGTCATTGAGAGATTGGACCACGATGAGGGCTACCTCGACATCGTAGAACGCTACCCGCATTCCACGTTGCTTCGCGAAGTCGAGGCGGCTACTACGATGGCCAAGCGTATCGTTCTTTATGAAAAGCCCTCCGATGACAAGACGGACTTTTCCCCAGCTCTGTGGCGGGCGGTAGCGCACCTCGGCAACACTCTTCGTCAGCATGGCCACACCCTTGCCGATGCCTTCGCCCACAACCGCGAGAAGCTCGGTGAGCGCCTCCCTGATGGGGTCTATTCCAACAAAGCCATGCAAGACCGGGCTGACAAAAAGGAGGGCGAGTAACCTATGGCCGACAACGAACCATACTACCCTGCAACAACGCCTTCCAAACCTCAGGTGGTAAAGCTTTTCAAGCGCCCACACGGCCCCGTCACTTTGACCGCGATTGAGGAGCTTCTTCGACTCGAAGGAATCACTCCCCGCAGCTCTTCAGGGACCCGCATGGTATTCGATCTCCCCTCTTTCGATGATGGGCGGGCCGAGTTCTTTGACGAGCCTGACGAAGTGATCTACTACCCCCGCAAAGATGAGTGGAAAGAAGTAGGCTCCGGCGGGGGACGCCAAAAGGGCCTCCGTTCCCTTATGGACTTCATTCACACAGCCCGGAGGCGTTGCGAAGCTAGCAAGACCTCCAAGGTTAAAAAAGCCTATAAGAAGATCTCTGAGCCAGCGGAACAGTGTGTCCGGAACCTTGTTCGGTATGAGGGTATCGCTAGGTCTTGCCGCCAGCTTGATCAGAGGGCATACTGGGAGCGCCAAGCCCGCATCGCGGAGGGGGATCTCCGCAGGATGACAAAAGGCACGGATTTCCCCGCCCTGGTGAAGCGCATGCGCGAGAAATGGTGCTGGTTCCGAGGGGAAGTCGTCCTTCGGGAGACCCTCAAAGACGAAGTAACACCTATCCGCCGTAACGAGCCTGTGTGGATGACCGATCTCGATCTTGACCCGCTTCTCGCCGCAGCCCGCACGCAACAAAATCTTAACCCAAACCAAATCCAACCTAAAACTAAAAAAACTATGAGTCCACATTACCTCCAGACCTGCATTGAAGACGACATCATCACCGTAGGGTGCGTCTTCCTCGACAACTTCAACACTAAGCTTGAAGACCTCCCCGACGATGAGAAGCGTTACACCTTCAAGTCTCGGGACCTTGACCTCAAACCCGG
>JALZVD010000291.1 GCA_023300205.1 Akkermansiaceae bacterium
CGGGCGAAGTGGATGGTGGGGTCTAGGATAAGGTCGAAAACATTCATGGTATCAGTTTTTTAAAGTGGTTGTTGAGTGAGTGGGGATTAGGACGGGAGGATTTTGACGGCCTCTTTCTTGGCGAGTTTCTCGGCCTCCGCTTCTGGGAGGGTCATGACGGCGGGCGGGTAGGAGGTGCCTCGGGAGGTCTCGACTCCAGCCGGTGCGGTGATGCGGACTCGGACTTCTTTAGCCGCGCTTTTTGGCGGACCCTTCTTATCTATTTCTTTTGATGACATGGTTTTTTGGTTTTTTGGTTCTTTGAAATGTTTAGTTCTCTAAATTGTGCTGGCGCTGGATCGTGATGATGATGACGTTCGCTTTTGGGTCAGTGCCTGGGCGGAACCCAGTCACCTTGATGCGCTCGCTGGAAACGCTTTTGGGATCCCATTTCCCCCAGAGCGATTTGATGATGGCGTCTCGGAGGCCCTCCTCATTGATCACGGCGTCGCCGAGATCTTCGCCCGTCTCTTCGTCGTATTGGTAGAGTGGGAAATGCCAGATCGTGACCTCGTAATTCACGCGGAAAATCAGATCCTTATTTTCTGAAGATTCATTTGATCCAGTGCCCGGCCCTACGGTGACGGCCAATCCTCGGCCGGCTTTCGCGACGGCTTGATCGATCTTGGTGTAGAGATCGCCCTCGCGGGAGACGATGACCTCATCGGGAATGATCCCCTCGACCTGGTCGAGGAGACGGGCGGCCACGGCGTCGCGGAAGTCTCGGATTTCGGATTTCTTACTCATTAGATTAGGCCCCCCGCGTTTGAGAGGATGATTTCTACCCAGTCCTCGGCGGCTTCTTCGGCCACGGCGGCGAGGTCTTCATCGCGGGGGAGGACATCGCGATCTTGAGGAATGAGGACTTCTCGCTTGAGCCAAAACAGCGGGAACGGTTCGGCGGTGGCGGCATCGCGGGCGAAGAGCGCGGCGAGGTCTTCGCGGAACTGGACGAATGAGAGGTCGGCGAACTCGCCCGCCGAGCGGCCATAGGAGCTTCTATGCGCGGGGATGGTAAGCCACTTCTTTCCGTTCTGTGGCGTGATTTTCAGCGGCCCGAAGGCTCGGCTAAGTCCGAAGTTCGCGGGGATCACGATGGTGGCACTGGTGGCGTCTGACTCATGAGAGACGGCGCGCGCAGCTTTGGCGTAGTGCTGAGTGGGAGTGGCTCCGAGGCGGCGGGCGGTCTTGTGCGGGCTGTTCTGGTTGAGGAAATCTAGGTGATCGCGCACGTCTTGCGCGACGGCGATGCCGAGCGCTTTATTCAGCGTTTCGGAATCCGCGAGCTCGCGGAGCTCAGCGAGGAAGCTGCCGACGTTTTCGGTGATCGTAAAGGCGGTGCCGAGGTTCATCCTTGCCCCCTTTCTTCGAGGTCGAATCGCTCCAGGAGACGAGCCCGATTTTGTTCCCGCAGGGTGGCCGCAGAGACTCTGCGGCCGCTCTGCCGTCTCGCCTGAAATCGATCCAGCACACGGCGGAGGGCATCGGCATCTGGGAGAGTCGCGGTATTTTCTGGGAGGATTGACTCCCCTGCCGGGCGCGAGGAGGTGGGGACGGTCACGCCGCCGAGCGCCGCATACTCGCGGGCGGAGATCTCACGCCAGCCCATGCCAGAGTTAAAGGCGAATGGAGGATGGTCTACATCGAGCGCATCGTCAAAGAGCGCAGAGTCGCCGAGGGCATCCCAGACGGGGTCGTTTTTGTGAGCCGCGAGGCGGACGAAGCCATCGGGATCTGTCAAGACGGTGCCTCCCGCCTGCTCGAAACGGTCGATCCAGTCACGCGGCACCCGGCTCTGCTCTAAGCGGACCAGCTCCCATGCGGGGTAGAAAATGAGGGTAGAGGCATCCCGCCCCTGGTCACGCTGTCCGCGTCCCTGTAAGAGCGCGATCTGGGTGTTTAAAATCAAGTCGAGGCGGCGGCGGGAGCTGAGGTCCTGAAGCGATCCTGCCACAGCCGGGGGGACGACTCCGAGGGAGTCCGGAAACCCGCCCTCCGGAGTGTATCCGAGGGCCTGTAAAACATTAAGGAGAGTGGCGCGGCCCTCTGCTAAACTCATCCCGCTCACCCGCTCATCCCCCTCGTCGCGGGCATCTCCCACGATGGATTCCACCACTCTTTTAATCGCGAAGAGGAAGGTCTCGGAAGTGACGCGGGCCGAGAATACCGACTTACTCCGCAGCTCGCCGGCGAGCTGTTCTCTCTGCTCTCGCGATCCGAGCGCGGAGGGCAATAGCTCACGCTCCCGCGCCAGCGCGAAAGCGCGGGATGGGGAGGTAGGGCGTGTGAGAACGAGGGGCATTTTTACGGTGTTTGTGAGTGATTAAATTCCGTTGAAATCACCTTTCGTGAGGCGGTCGCCGGTGGGGGCCACCACTTCGAGGGACCCAGCACTGCTCTGATCTTCCCCGCTCACGGCTCCCACTGGATCCTCAATCGCGACCTTGCAATCGGAGACGCGCTCAAGGAACCGACGACTCTCCCGATACTCGACCGTGCGCGCATCAGAGACGCCGATGCCGAGGCGGGTGGCCATGCGGTAGCGGACGATGGCGAGGACATGGATGATGATCCGTTCGGGGAGAGTGTCGCCCGCCGCGAGCTGGTTCTGCGCGCAGTCTGCAATGTGTCCGCGAGCCTCATGCGTGGCTTGCAGCATGATCGCGGCCAGCACATCAGTCTGGCCAGCCTGCAAGGCGGCTCTTTTATAAGCGCCCGTCTCGGGGCCAGACATACCGGTGAGGTAGTCGTCTTCGGTGAGTTGTCTCCAAGCCATAATTTAAATTCCTGCCCCGCGCCATGCCAGCGCGGGGCAGAGTTTAATTTATGCTCCAGCAATGGTCTCCTTGCGGATTCCGAGGGTGCTGGTGATGTAGGTCTCGCTGTAGTGCTCGACCGTGATGCGGACCAGCTTCGCGGAGATCTCCATCCGGTGCACGCGGTAGCGCTGGCCGTTGCGCTGGTAGACGAAGCGCTTGATGTTGGATGAATCTTGGCGAGTTTGCCCAGGGAGCGCGGTGAATGAGTAGACAGCATCTCCCACGATCTGGGAGAGGACGCCATCGTCATCGAAGCGCGAGGAGTTCATCATGCCCTCTTCCGCGCCCGCCTCGGCGGTCGCGGCTTGGACATTCAGACCAGCCGATGCGTAGCCGCCTGCATTGTCTTGTGCACGGTGTGCCGTGGTGCGGCGGATCCATGCCCGCTCGCCCCAGAAGACGCGGTTGGCGATGCGGCCAGAGGCATCTGCCCCTTGAGAGAGCGAGAGCTGGAGATCCTGCTGAGGGTCGATGCCGGGAGTGGGCGACCAGACACGGTTCGTGTTCACGGCGGCGGCGTCCATGAGCGCGATGGCGCGGATGAGCTCGTTGCGTTTGAGGCGCTTAATGAGACGCATGACGGCGGCTTCTTCAGCGTTTTCATCCGCTTCGAATTCGTCCTCATCGATCACGGTGGTGAGACCGCGATTGTGGACCTGACCCAGAACCAAATCATTGTGAGTTTTGGTTTCTTTAAAGTCCTGCCCAATCTCGCGGCGGTCATCTGCATCGACCTCGAAATCAGCACGCGCCTCTTGACGCTTGTATTCAAACTTTCGCCCCGCTGGCACCTCTGGTGCTACGAAGTTGAGAGCTTCATCGATCCCGGAATTATCCACGATCCCATTCGAGAATCCGGTCAGACTCTCGGTGTAGTGTGCCCCACTCACGAGGGAGGCATTGGCCCCCTGAATGAGGGATGGCTCAGCGCCGCCTGAGTAGGCGGGGACGGCTAGGACGGAGGCCACGAGGGCGGCATTCGCCATGCCGATTCGGTTTACATTATGTTTCATAATCTGTTTTTGAAGTGTTGGAAGTGAGGGTTAGAGCTGGACTGGGAAGCAGGGCACGACCTCGATCGTTTTCCCAATGCCGCCTGCGGTGATGGCGCGGCCTACGAGCCACCGGGTAGG
>JALZVD010000292.1 GCA_023300205.1 Akkermansiaceae bacterium
GTGATACATCCTCTAGTTCTCTCGATGTTTTTGGTGGCAACCTCGTTCGGAATGTCGATGACCTCGTTCTCTGGAACACCCCGGGACAACTTCCTTTTCAGTGGAGCCGGACAGCCAAGTCTCGATTAATTGATGCTGGCGCACCGAGCTACTTCGGGACCGCGCACCAATGGCTTCATAATTGGGACGCTCGCTTGAGTGATGCCGGCATCGACTCAAACGGTCAGCGCCTGATCGAAGTCCGCCATGCGAATGGTTATACCAGCCTCTTTCGCAAAGATACTGGAAATAACTTAACATGGACCCCCATCAATGGAGATTGGAAAGGGCAAGACCGTCTTCTCGAGAAGTTTACTCCGTCCGGTGCCTCTGATGGTTTCGAGGTCACCATTCATAGCGGTAACACACTTCACTTTAATAAACGTAATATCGGGAGTGGGGATTTCTATCGCCTTGAGGAAGTGCGTGACCAGCTTCAGAATATTTATAACTTAGAATACCAGGCCGATACCGTCGACACTCTCATTAAAGTTACCGCACCTGGCGGAGCTCACTTTTTCGACATCACTTGGGGGCTTAGTAATGGTCTTAAGGTTATCACTAAGGTCACCGCCAGTGATGGCCGCGTTGTCGATTATGGCTACAACCAAATCACAGATCCGGATGATGGCTCAAATCATCAGGCCCTCTGGCAGAGTGATTACTCAGATGGGACCTTTGCCTTTTACCGTTACAACTGGGAGCGCAATAGCTACCGCCGCGCACTTCTTGGTGAAGCACGTGATCCACGGGTCCGTTCTGGAGCACGGGTTATAAAGTATCAATATAATCAATGGTTTTTTGGAATGGTGTTGAAGGAGCAAAATGCACTTGATAACTCCGTCATCACTCAGCGTAGCTTTAATTCTGCCAGCGGTCTCATTACGATCGCTCAGGGAAACGGCTCGGTTCGTAATGTTCTCCCTGAATTAGGGAATGGACGTATTTTAAGTGACACCAGCGCGACTGAGGGCCTTCGCACAAATACCTATGGAGGCTTCCTCAACCGTAGCTTGGCTTCCACCACCGACTCGAACGGAGAGAAAACAACCTATTCTTGGCGGGAAGGTAGCTTCCTCCGCCCCACTCGTGTCCTCATCGAGGAAGATGGCGGAAAAAAACACGTCATGCGTAAGTCCTACAATTTTCAGGGCCTTTTAAATTTCACCGCCGAGGCCCCCTCCGCAGGCGGCTGGTATCTCACCCGTTACATCCGTAACTCCGATGGTCACCTCACTCAGAAGAATTACCCTGATAGCACCACTGAATCCTGGACCCGCAATATCTACGGCGACCCGCTGACCCACACTCTCCGCAACGGCGCTACGGAATCTTGGACTTACAATACCAATGGCCTCAAAACCTCCCACATCGGTCCCGCCAAAGCGGGCGAGATCGGGACCACCCAAAGCTGGACATATCACCCCACCGGGCTCGTTCACATTCATACCCTCGCCACTGGTGGGACTCGGACATACGACTATAACGAAGTCGGACAAATGGTCAAAGAATCCTACGATGATGGCTCCTTTATCGTTCGTGACTATGATGGAACCCTCGTGGGCACCGCCCAGCAGGTCTTTAATGACCCCACTCGAGTCGAAAGGTATGAAAGTGAAACCGACACACCAGATGTCTGGTTCTACACTTATGATGCTTTCGGTCGCAAGGAAACCTCTACCGATCCCGAGGGCCACACTACCACCACCGAGTATGGCGATACCGGACAAGGCATTTGTAATACCTGCACCACTAGCCCGCGACCCCTCAAAGTCACCTCAGAAGA
The DNA here is from genome assembly GCA_023300205.1 of Akkermansiaceae bacterium. Lineage (GTDB taxonomy): Bacteria > Verrucomicrobiota > Verrucomicrobiia > Verrucomicrobiales > Akkermansiaceae > Rubritalea. Next base: position 1,826 of record JALZVD010000292.1, read on the forward strand.
AGGCCGCACCATGCGTTACTTCTATGATCACGCTTGGCGACCCATCCTCACCGCCCGCCTCGCCGATGGCGATGGCGGCGGGAATGACTATGAGTGCTCCGGCACTGTCTACGATGCCGAGGGCCGCGTCATCCACAGTATCACCGAGATTGTCTTAAACAATGTCGACCCCGCCACCCTAGACTTTACCGACCCTGCTCAAATTCTCCCCTACGTCCAGAATGCTTCCTGGACTAGCTACACTTACGACCTCCGCGGACGCCGTAAAACCACCACCGTCTGGGATGGTGGGATTCCCACCACCCTTGATCCTTCCAGCTCCGCAACTGGTTACACTAGCACTCGCTTTTACGATGGCCTCAACAATACCGTCAAGGTCATTGCCCCCGGCTCCCGCACCACCGAGATGGTCTACGCTGGCGGCAATGCTGTCATGAGGCAGATGACCGCTCAGAAAATCTCCCCTGATAACGGAGCCACCGCCTACACCACCAACTACGCTTGGGTAAATGGAGAGCGCCGCACCGTCACCGATGCCCTGAACCGCGCCACCACCGTCACCTATAATGGCCGTGGTCAATCTCTCGTCGTCACCACCCCCGATGCTGAATCGACCGAAAGCGTCTATTTCTCCAATGGCCTCCTCGCCAGCCGTTTTGATGAAGAAGGGCGTGAAGCCACCTTCACCTATGACACCTACGGGCGGAATCTCACCAGCACCGCCCCCGGTAAGGCCGCACGTGAGACCGTCCACCGCGTCCTCGCCCTCGGCGGTATCGACCACGTCATTGACCCCACCGGTCGGGAAATGGCTTACACCTACTATGATGACTACCTGACCCACCAAGTCACCATCGCCCCCGGCACCCCAGATGCCGCCACCACCACCTATACCTATGATGGAGATAATAAACGCCTCACCACTACGGATCCCGTCGGCACCGTCTCCTCCGTCATCTATGACCTTCTAGGCCGTCAGACCTCCCGCACCGTCCCCGGCAAGTCTGCCAACCC
>JALZVD010000293.1 GCA_023300205.1 Akkermansiaceae bacterium
CCGTTTATCTTTTCTAGAGTCGATAATACTATCTCATTGACTTCGTTTTTCAAGTTGGTCAACGTCATAAATAGTTGCAGAAATATTAACTAATCACTACCTTGTTAAGGTAACAAGTCGTAGCGTTCACTGGGTGGAAACATAAGCTCTAAACAACTTGCTTTAAGTTTAAAGTTGCATCCTTTATCCTCAACTTTGCCATTTTGCCTTTTTATAGGATAGTCTACCGTAATTGCTCCAGTTTCAATCAAGGTTTCAAATTGATCTACTCTTGGATTTTTTGTATGCTCTACAACCTTGTATTGAAAATATTCGTTTCCATCGATTTTTTTGGATTCTGTAGAAATCCAAAATGTTTCTTTGTGCTTTGTGATTAACGCTGATCTTAGGACTTCCAATTCCCAAACTAGAAAATCCCCAATATTAGGTTTGTCAGAGTTTTCTACAAGCCAGTCTTTATCATACTTTATATCAAGAATTAATCCTTGAGCATTTCGACCCGTTGCTCTTATTGTATTGTAAAGTCGAAATATCCCTGATTCCCAATAACCAAAGGTGTCTAATATTTCTACTCTAGATTTAAATTTACTTAGTTTCCAATTTGGAGTCTTACCAAAAAGCCCTTTTCGAGTGCCCTTTTTTTCTCTGAACGATTTTAACTCGATGCCTTTGTAGTCTGGAGATTTTGATGAATTCATTTCAATCCCTAAAAGTGTTTCGAGGGTTCTTCCAACTCCTGTATCAGCATTTACTAGTGACTTTACAAATCCTTTTCTAGCGATCTCTCTTAATTTGATTAATAGTTCAGTTACAATTAAATTTGATGCTGTAGAAATTGCTTGAATAAATTCTTTTAATCGAGTTGTTGTATTACTATGGTAAGTTGCTGATAGCGAAATAATAGAAATATCAATTGCATAAATTCTGTCCTCGTGAATTAATACTGCAAGAATTGAATTTGGATTCACCATATTGTGAAGACCATAAAACCAAATTCTCGGATCTCCTCCTTTACCTTTTGCTTTTGGTCTATACATTGAGCAGTGGACATCTCTATGTTCATTTCTGTAGAAAATAGTTGATTCTTTTATGATACCATTTTCTTTTGCTCCAGTTCCCTGTTCTTCATAATTATGATATTTTTTCATTTTGAGAAAACTTCTTATTGTAAAGGTTGCATCTAAAATGCCTTTCCCAAGTCCTGTCTTAGTTGGTTGAATTAGAGTGTATTCTAAATTTTTTGATACTAAAAATTTCAAATTATCTTCTTCAAAAATTGTTAGTTCTTTCACTTGATTTTATTTAAAATCTCCATTGCTATAGCCCTAGCAAGCAAAGGTGGAACTGCATTACCAACTAAGGTAAATTGTGGTACCTCAGTTTTTCGTTTATTTCCACCTGTTGACCTTTTACCCTGAAAAACAAAAGAATCGTCAAATGATTGAAGCCTTGCCATTTCTCTAACCGTCAACGCACGGGGAGAATTAAAGTGTACATAATCATCAGGAATAGTCATAATTGTAGAGCTTTGACTATCCGGTTTTAAAAGATTGTAATTCCTTTTTTGAGAACTTAAGCCTTTCGACTTTAACGTTTGCTTTGCTTCTTTATAACCTCCTTCATCAATTATAACTTTCAGACGTTCGACAACATCATTGTTTTGCTTGCTTGTTTTGTGATTGTGTAATTCGTCAAACAATTTATGTCCGTTTTCTAGTGCCTCCTTGTTCTTAACATAAAATGGAGGAGCAACTCTATAATTAGCTGGTAATCTCCCTTTTCTACACCATTCAGAATATTTTAAAGCACCTTTTTCCCCTTTTCGGCCGTTAATACTTCTTTTTTTAAGTAGTTTAGAATAAACTTTTGATTTTCCATTATAAGTATTCTTTAAGTTTACTGTTTCATAGTATTTAGCTTCTTGATTGTTGCCAATAAAATCTAAATCGTGCAATGCTTCAAAAACAGTAACTTTTTCATCTGCAGTTACAGTTGGCGGAATGGTCTCTATCAATTCTTGATCTTTTCTGCATCCAATGAATAATACTCGTTCTCTATTTTGAGGAACACCATAGTTTGAAGCATTAGCAACAAATGGTTTATTGATATTATAAAGTCTAATATCTTTTAAAATAGATTCAAGATCTAATAAATTCTTATCATCACAAAATTCTTTAACTTTTTGAATACATCCTTCAAAAGAAGCTGTATATATATTTAAAGATGATTTTATATCCTTTACTATTTTAACGTATTGTTTTGGAATGTTTAGTTCTTCAAAAGATGCATTTATTTTAGTAACAATGTTTTCAAGTGATAATTCTTGTATGAAATTTGTGAAAGGTTCTACAAAAGCATCGTCATCAATATAGTTTGTATCTCTTTCTTTTATAATTTTAAATTGCAATTGCTCAATTATAGATCTTCTTAACAAAAGATTGAAGCCATGTCTTATAGTATTTATTCTATTATCTGTTTTACTTGTTTTATAATCAACAATCTTCGGAGTAAGTTTTTTGAATTTGGCATCAAGCAATCTGATATATTCAGAGTGAGATTTTTTTAATTCATTATTTGATTCTTTTTCAAAATCAATCCTTCGAATCAAAAATTCTAGAACTTCTTTGTTCGTTTTGTTATCTCGTATTAATTCCCAAATAAACGCTTTAAGTTTGCCAATTTCTTTTACATCTATTATGGATTTTATTTCTTCTATTATACGATCTTTTATTTTGCCTTTTTCCTTAGTAAGGATACCTTTTACGTTTTCCATTACAAAATACTTTGGTTGATAAGTTTTTATTATTTCAAGATAGTGACCAAATAAATCATCTTTTTTGTCAAACTTTCTTCTCTTACCTGCTAGGCTAAAACTTTGACATGGAGGACCACCACAGATTACATCAATATTTTTATCTTTAAGTTTATCTTTAAG
>JALZVD010000294.1 GCA_023300205.1 Akkermansiaceae bacterium
TTTTTATATCAGTTTATTAATCAAACGTTTTAAAATTTTTCCTTGCGTCATGATCATTTTCAGTCTTTTTAATAATAAATTTATTAATTGTTAATATATTGTGTGTATTAATTTGTTATTAAATTAAATGTTTTAATATGATAATCAGTATTTATTAAACAATAGATGGATTTGTTCTGTGTTTGGTGTTTTATTTTGGCTGATTTATTTTTGTGTGTATTGAGGTGTTGAGTGGGCGGTTGTTTGTTTCTGGTTTTATCGTGTTCTTAATATGGTTAAATGTGGTCTTTATGTTTTTTTGTTTAATGATCTTTTGAGGTATTGAGGTGGGCTTAGATTTCGAGTTTTCTGAGCGATGGTCTTTGGTGTGTATGTTGAGTTGAGCTTGAAGGGTAGTTGGGTTTTTTGGGTGTTCATTTATAGTGTATTGTCTTGTCTTAGGTTGGTGAGTTCCATGTAAATCAGGGGTATTGTTTTTATAGTGTGATGAATTTTAACTAATTTAAGTGTGGTTTTAAAGAATGGAGTTGAGTTGTTTCAACTCTGATTAATTTATTCCAATTGGTGTTCGTTTCATTATGAGAGCTTGAGATGTTAATGATGTGTTGCTGTCTGCTGAGGGTATTTAGATGTAATTTTTTTACAGGAGAGTGTGTTAGGAGTGCGAATAAGTATGATTTTTTAAGTGGCTGTCATTGCTTTCATATCGCGATTTTGGCCCGTCGATATGGCTCTCTTTAGAGAGGGGGTAAGGGTTGAGCTAGGCTTAGTTTAGGCGGCGTTTAAGCTTTAGATGAATTAATCTATTTAGATGCATTCTTATCTTGCCAGATTGAGAATATAGCCTATAACATTGCGTTCCCTTGATACGTGAAAAAATATTCAAGGGTGCATGTACTTTACCTAAATTATTGATGGCTGAGTAGCAGGCACTAACCATAAAAATTATCATTTCGGATGAATCCAGACAGAGCAACATTGAATTTCCTTAATAGCTTCGCAGAAGAAGCTCGTAACCGTGGCGACGATCTTCAACAAGAGGGGGCTGTTACACAGATATTTGGAAATCACCTTTTCATTCAAGGTAGAGTGGAAGATAAAACAGGTACTTACAGAACAAGTTTAAGACTACAGGGGAATCGTTGGTTCGGTAGCTGTACTTCTGACGATGAGACTATCGCTGGTGCATGTATGTATGCAACAATGATGGAGCGCATGCATCGAGGTGAAGATTTACCAGAATCACCGAATGAGTTTGATGATACACCGATTATCGATCTTATCGAGGAGAAGTTGGATCGTGAGATAGACGATGCGGAGGCGGATTTTGTTACTAAGGTAGAAAAGCGTTATCGTCGTTATGTGATCGAGGGTGAAATCCATGATCATGATATGGTTCGGTTGAATCCTCGTTGGGAAATTGTTAGCTATGATCCTTTAGAACTATGGCCAATGCCTCCTGGTGATATTATAGAATTCTGGAATTATTTGGCATACGCGTTTTACAAGAAGAAGCTTCCTTATGCTGACTTTATGGATGCGATCACGGATCTTAAGTCAGTGCAGAAGAAGATGCAGGACTGGGAGAAGGAACGGGAGGTTGCTGAGTGGTATGACCGGATCGAGAGTGTGAATGATCGGCCACCACAGGAAGAGCCGTTACAGATTGAATTTAGAATTGTTTCAACAATTAACGAGGCGAGGGTAGAAGTGAAAGAGGGAGATGCGGAATGGTTACCTCTGAGAGAGAAAAACGATATTGATCGTCTTGTTGGTTTATTCCAGATGGCTGCATTGCGTATGGATGCACCGAGTCAGGTGATTTGGGAGCATTTCCTTGCTTATTATCATAAAGAAGGTTCGGCAACGATGGATCTGGATACTGAGGATGCTTGTCGCTTTATGAACCGATTGTTCCGCCAGAAGGCTCTTAAGGGGTATGTGGTGAACTTGGATGAGCGTGTTTTTAAAGTTTCTCCTAAGGAGATTAGATGGATTTGTGAAGATGATCCTTATTATCCTGATGCATTTGCGCTTCAGCTTATCACTAGTGGAGGGGAAAACGTTTCTCACTCAGTAAGATTACTTCCTGGACGTGAGGAACTCTATCAGTCTGATGAGACTGTTTTCCCAGGTCCACCAAGGTGGCTTAATCATACTGAGGTGATGCCACGCTATATGATCCCTAAAGAGGTTATCGATAGTTTAGAGGGTGTTGAATTTTTACGTAAGATAGGAGCGAAGCTTCCTGAGTCTATGAAGAAGCGTGTGATGGATCTGGATCTGTATCCAAGATTCCAGATGCGTATTGAACAGGGACTTACTGCTGCTGAGACGGAGCATTTAGTGATTGATGTGAAGGCTCTAGAGAAGAAGGATCGTCGTAAGGAGAAGCTTATTAAAGAAGGTTGGGAACTTGTGGAGCAGAAGCCTGTTAAAGGGAAGCAATTGCTGCGTTTTGCTCGTGAGGATCTTTATCCTGTTCCTGGATTACTTCAGGAGATGGGGCTTACTTATGACGAGAAGTTAGATGAATTTAAGACGCGTGTTACTAAGCTATTCCCTGAGAAATTTGCTGAGTGGGCGCAAGAGATGCCAAAGTCAGTAGAAGTGGAGATGGACTTCAAGCTTAAGACGCTTCTGGCTGATCCGGTGACTGCAGCGATCCGTTTTGAGGTAGTGAATCAGGATATCGATTGGTTTGATCTTAGGATTGTCATCGATGTTGAAGGTGTGAATCTTTCTAAGACACAGATACGTCAGCTAGTAGCCGCTCGAGGTGGATATGTGCGGATGGAAGATGGTGGCTGGATGAGATTGGAAATCAAGTTAGATGATGATCAGCGTGATGCTGTGACAAGACTAGGTCTGGATCCATTTGATTTATCTGGTGAAACTCACCGCATGCATGCTCTACAGTTGGCAGACCCTAAGGCGGCAGAGGTATTTGATCCTAAGGCATGGAAGCGCATCAAGGATACAGCGAAAGATATTGTTGTGGATGTGGATGTGGATCTACCTGAGGGACTGAATGCGACACTTCGTCCTTACCAGGTTGATGGATTTAAATTCTTAGCTTACCTAGCGACTAACCGTTTTGGCGGAATTTTAGCTGATGACATGGGACTGGGTAAGACGATTCAGTCATTGACTTATATACTATGGTTACGCGCAGAAAATAAGAAGGATAAGGCCACGAAGCATAAGCCAGCATTGATTGTGTGTCCAAAATCTGTTCTTGATGTCTGGGCTACTGAGGCAGAGAAATTTGCACCTGAGCTTAGCGTGAAGATTCTGAGGACTAAGGATGATCTTAACGTTGATGAGGCGCAAAACGATTTAGACATGGTTGTTCTCAACTATGCGCAGCTTCGAGTCTGTGGTGAAGAGCTTAATACGATCAAGTGGCTTACTGTCATTCTTGATGAGGGTCAGCAGATTAAAAATCCAGATTCTAAGGCTGCGAAGGCAGCTCGTGAGCTTAATGCATCTAATAGGCTTGTTCTAACGGGAACTCCTATTGAGAATAGGCTGATGGATATGTGGTCACTCATGGCATTTGCAATGCCGGGGGTTCTTGGAACGAAGGCTTATTTCAAGAAGCGTTTTGATAAGCGTAAGGATCCAACATCTCAACAAAGACTAGCATCTAGACTACGTCCATTCCTACTTCGTAGAACGAAGCTTCAGGTGGCGAAAGATCTGCCTCCTAGAACTGAGGAAGAAGTATTTGCAGAAATGGAAGGTATTCAGGCAGATCTCTACAAGGCTGAGCTGAAAAGAATTCAAAAGGCTCTTCTTGGATTAGATTCTGACGAAGCGGTGAAGAAAAACTCGTTTGCGATTCTTCAAGGTCTCATGCGATTACGTCAAATTTGTTGTCACCCTGGATTAATCGATCCTAAATTCCTCAAGGAAGAGAGTGCGAAGATGACCGCTCTGTTCTATCTTTTAGATCAACTCCGCGAGGAGGGGCACAAGGTGTTGGTATTCTCTCAGTTTGTTTCGATGTTAGACATTATCAAGGCGCGTCTTGAGACTGAAAGCCGAGCTTATAATTATTTAACAGGTCAGACAAAAGACCGTAAAGGGGAGATTGAGAAGTTTCAAACTACGAAAGATCCTTCAGTATTCATGTTGTCACTTAAGGCAGGTGGAGCAGGTCTAAATCTTACCTCTGCGTCCTATGTTATCCTGTATGATCCATGGTGGAATCCCGCTGTGGAGAACCAAGCGATTGATAGAACGCACCGAATTGGTCAGAAGAATAAGGTGATCGCGTATCGTCTGCTTACACGCAATACAGTCGAGGAGAAGATTCGGGTTCTTCAACATCAGAAGACGGCATTGGTGACTAACGTTCTTGGTGACGAAGGTTTTGCAAGTAATCTTGATATGGAAGACTTGCAGTTCATTCTAACTCATGGTGCAAATGAGGTGCTAGACGAGGAGGATATCATTCAGAATCCAACGAAGCCAGTGGCTAAGAAAGCAGCGAAAAAGGCAGCTAAGAAAGCGGCAAAAAAGTAAATTCTGTTAGTAGCTTAAAACATTTATAACCATCTTTTCTGTGTATGCAGTGAGGATGGTTTTTTGTTTTTATATGTGGTAGGAGAGGTTTATTCTTTTGTCTTTATTCGATAAATAGTTTTTTACATGACTTAGTTTTTCTCTACTCATTGATTTGAGAGGGAAGAGGGATTAGTGACTAAGTCTGAGGGCGTAAAAAAACGTAATGGAGTGGACTACTCGCATTACGTTTTTTAAAAGTGGCTCTGGTGGTAGAGCATCTGGTGAAATGATTTTACCAAGTATAGCTGATGCCTAGATTACCGCCAGCAGAGGAGTCAAAGTCATCACCGAAACTAGAGAAGCCTGATAGGTTTAGTGTGCTCTTGCTATTGAGGTCATAAAAGATGCCAATATTTGCTTGGTAACTGGTCTCAGAGAATCCTGGAGAGGTTACATCGAATAATGAGCTTGCATCTGCGAAGCTGGATGTAATATCAGTTCCGTCATCACCGAGGTTATAAATAGCTCTGAGGCTACCTTGTAGTGCCCAAGGGGAGCCTTGTGATTTCAACGTTCCTTCGATGCCTAACTCGAGGAAGGTAGCGTCTTTCTCAATTTCGTCTATATCAAGACTGTTAATAGAACCAGTCTCGCTAAATGAATCAGTTGTTGATTTCACGTAATTAATTCCTGTGAATAATGAGATATGGCCACTTTTGCCAGTATGAATCTGTGATTTATAGTTCACTCCGAGATGAAGGACGGTGTTATCTATGTCTGTTGCTCTATTTACTAGTCCTTGGGCAGTTCTTGTTCCATCAAAGCTATATTGAGAAAATCCCGCACTGGCTCTGATTGTGCCTGGCTTCATACCATCATTGAATGGCATAGGTAAAGAATGCTCAACGTAAACAGAGGCTAGAACACCATCACCATCGAGTGAGATGCGTTCCCCTGAGATGTCAGCGCTATCAAGTCCTAGAATGAATCCCCAACGAGTGTAATCATTTACAGATCTTTCTACTCCTATGTAGCCACCGGATCCCTGTAGTTCAAAATCTGAGTTATCGATAGAACTATCGGACTCAATGCTAAACCCGTTAATACCAGCGTAGACGGTACTGTCTGAGTTGATAATTGCATTTCTGCCGTTCACTAGGATATTGAGGAATTGGCGGTATGACTGAACTCCATATTCAGTAACTGATCCATATGCTTCAGGTGAGATCTCTTGGAGTTCTGTGTCGATGGTGACTCCTGCAAGCGTTGATTGTCTTAAACTAGCTAGCTCAATGATACTAAGTGATTGAGGCGTGAGCTGAG
>JALZVD010000295.1 GCA_023300205.1 Akkermansiaceae bacterium
ATCAAAACCAAACTCTACACCCTGCCAGACAACACCATCTCACTCTCAGGCCACGGACCAGAAACCACCATCGCCCACGAAAAAGAACACAACGAATTCGTCTAATCAACTAACCATCTAAGCTCAAAATGATAAATATATAGACAGATCAAGCTCCCCAATCACGTAGAATAAAGAATGAAAATACTCATTCTCCTTACCTCCCTACTACTCAGCTGCAGCCTCTCATCCGCAACAGAGAAAACCATCCACGTCTTCGTCGCCCTCTGCGATAACGCAACGCAAGGAATCGTTCCCGTTGGCAAAACCATTGGCGACGGCAACAAACCAGACGCCAACCTCTACTGGGGTTGTTCAGATGGCATCCAGCGCTACTTCACCAAGCACAACCTCTGGAAAAAGCTAGAAACCCACCGCCCTCAGGCCACTGATCCCAACTCCCCCATCATCAGGCGCATCATCTTCCAGCACAAGCGCACCGGCTCACTACTCATTGCAGACGCCTACCAAGGAAAACACATCAAACAAGCCATCACCAACTACCTCAACGCCTCACACGGATCATACCGCGCCATCGTCAAATCTAAATCACTCAACAAAAACCTCCAAATAGGCGCAAAATCAGACCTCACCGCATTCATCGGCCACAACGGACTAATGGAATTTCAAGTAACAACCACCCCCTCCAAGACTACCCCAGAAATGGACACCATCACCCTATGCTGCATCGCAGACCGCTATTTTAATAAATACCTACAAAAAACCAACACCACCACCATCCTCCAAACCAAAAGCCTCATGTACCCCGGATCATTCATCCTCCATGACGCACTAGAAGGCTGGTTCAAAGGCGAATCAAAAGCACAAATCAGAACTCGAGCTGCTAAAGCATATGCCAAAAATCAAAAAATATCCACTAACGGAGGATACAGTATTTTCAAGAAATTAGACGATAATTAGCTACTTCAGATAAGTTTTTTTATTTTTATAAAGTTTTCTCTTGGCAAACACCCCTAAATCGTGCAGTTTTCCGCCCCATTGCTGCACCAATTGCGGCACTAACAAATTTTAACGACCACAAAATCATGGTAGCACTTCGTCTCAGCCGTCAAGGCACAAAAGATCGCCCTTATTACAAAATCGTAGCTGTAGATAGCCGCAAGCGCCGTGATGGCCGCCCTATCGAACAGATCGGAACATACAACCCAATGGTTGAAGGCGTCAACTTCACCATCGACATCGAGAAAGCAGAAAAGTGGATCAGCACTGGTGCTCAACCATCTGACACAGTGAAAAGCATCATCAAGAAAGCCCAAAAAAAGGCTCTTGAAGCCTAACCACACCTCTCTTTCTTAAGAAACTTTCAATCTCTAAAGCCACATGCTCGCATGTGGCTTTTGTTGTATCTATAAGACACCATACGCAAATGAACCTACTTTCTCATTTGCCCCTCACTACCAGAAATATCAACGCACACTTTTGACATTTAAGAATCATCGTCTAAGATCCCATTATGCCATCTGCCAAATCGACAGAAACAAACTACGACCAAATGATCCCATTCCAGAGCCACGCTCCAGGATACTGGCCAGCAGACGCCATGGAGAATTGGCATGACTACAAATGGCAGCTTAGAAATAGAATCAACTCACTCTCAGATCTTGAGAAACACATCAATCTAAGCCAAGAAGAACGCACAGGCATCATCCTCTCCGGGAATCGCCTCGCCATGTCCATCACACCACACTTCATGAACCTCGTGGACAAAGATGACCCTAACTGCCCCATCCGTAAACAAGTCATCCCTCGCATGGAAGAAAGCCTAGATGACCCTCAAGAAATGGATGACCCCTGCGGTGAAGACAGCCACATGCCAGTACCAGGACTCGTCCACCGCTACCCAGACAGAGTACTCTTCCTCGTCACAGACCGCTGCGCATCCTACTGCCGCTACTGCACACGCAGTCGCGTCGTCTCAGGAGTCGGCGAGCAACAACTTGAAACCCAATGGGAAGCTGCATTCGAATACCTAGAAAACACCCCAGCAGTCCGTGACGTCCTACTCTCCGGCGGTGACCCACTACTCTTCTCAGACGGAAAACTAGAAAAAATCCTCTCCCGCCTCCGCGCCATCCCCCACATCCAGTTCGTCAGAATCGGCTCCAGAATCCCCATCTTCCTCCCCCAGCGCATCACAGACGACCTCTGCAGCATGCTCAAGAAATACCACCCACTCTTCATCTCCATCCACACCAATCACCCGAAAGAACTCACCACCGAAGTCAAAACAGCTCTAGAAAAACTCTCAGACGCCGGTATCATGACCGGCAACCAAAGCGTCCTTCTCAAAGGAGTCAATGACACAGTAGAAACCCAAAAGGCCCTAGTCCACAAACTCATCATGTGCCGCTCTAGACCCTACTACCTCTACCAATGTGACCTCATCAAAGGATCATCACACCTACGCACCAGCGTTGCAAAAGGCATCGAAATTATCGAAGGCCTCCGTGGCCATACCTCAGGATACGCCATCCCACAATACGTCATCGACGGACCAGGTGGAGGCGGGAAAATCCCCATCAACCCAGACTATATCAAGGAAATCACCCCGGAAAAAGTCGTCCTCAGGAACTACGAAGGGAAAGAATTCACCTACCCTGAGCCCCTAAGCGAGCAAGTCAAAGTCTAGCTCCTAGTCACCTCACTCAGCAGATCAATGCTGCTCATAGAGTAATCAAATCTATTCTAGAGAAATTTCATTGCACTCAGTTCCTAGCCGCCTAGTCTAGTTGGTATTAGTTGAAAACTATACCCATGCAACTTTTCCGAGCCCAACTATCTAGATACATCCCACACCCTCACCGCGACTCGTGGATGAGGAACAACCTAGACGAATGGCTTCAACTTCTCAGAATCGGAAGCTTCCTCACCTTAATAGCTGCAGCATGGAACATCACTAAGGTCTATTCACCACTTGGCATACCAGATCAGTTCCTCCCCATTCTAGAACAAACTACAGGAGAAATTTTTAACGAATCCAACAACAGTAAATTTAGCCTCTCTGAACTCCAGCACTACATCAAATACAGCATCGCTGTATTCTTCACTATCGCTGCACTCGCCTCACTAGGTTGCGGTAAAAGCATCAAATTAAAATACATCATCCCCGTCTTCATCGCAGGATCTCTGATGGCTCTTGCCACAGTGAAACACTCTATCGACAATGACTTTAAACTCATCTCCATCATCTCATTCCTACTTCCCGTCTCCACCCCATTCCTACTACTTGGCTACCGCAGACTCGCTAATAAAGTGGATCACTGGAACTACTACGCCAGCTTCTTCTGTGTGATTAC
>JALZVD010000296.1 GCA_023300205.1 Akkermansiaceae bacterium
AGCTACCTCCAGTCCCGCGCCGCCACCGCAAAAGACGAGGGCGAAAAAGCAGTCTGGCAAAGCCGGATCAAATCGCTGACCGCACCCCAAGATTAAACAACAGCAGGAGAGGGGGGTCTTAGTCAGGGCGATCAAGATAGAGGAGGTTTCTTGCCTGTTTCTTTGTTCCCCAGCCCCAATCGGAGCGATCTACCGTAGCCCACGGGCAGAGGGAGGAACGACCGCCGCCCTAGGTTTGCGCATGGACCGCAGGCAGTGATCAATTACCATGAAGCGGATCATGAGGGCCGCGAGGACGTTGCTGCGGATTGACCGCAGGCAGTGATCAATTACCATAACTCCCAGAGCTAAGGCCGTCCACTCCAGGCTGCGGATTGACCGCAGGCAGTGATCAATTACCATGGATGGCCTCAGCTCTTGCTTGTCGATCTTGCTGCGGATTGACCGCAGGCAGTGATCAATTACCATGAAGGGGGTGAGATTCGCCGTGCAATCAATGCTGCGGATTGACCGCAGGCAGTGATCAATTACCATTTCGCCAAGTGAAGTGAGAAGGACGGACAGGCTGCGGATTGACCGCAGGCAGTGATCAATTACCATATGGTCATCACGCAGACTTCGCTTCCTCTTGCTGCGGATTGACCGCAGGCAGTGATCAATTACCATTCGGCCCAGTCTCTTAGCCTCTTTGTCGAGGCTGCGGATTGACCGCAGGCAGTGATCAATTACCATGTGGGGGGCTGAACACTCACCATCGTCTCAGCTGCGGATTGACCGCAGGCAGTGATCAATTACCATCAGATTAATTACGCTGAGGATCATGTTCCCGGCTGCGGATTGACCGCAGGCAGTGATCAATTACCATCAACGTTACATACTGCTCATTTCCCTGCATGCTGCGGATTGACCGCAGGCAGTGATCAATTACCATTCGGTGTTTTTTTGATAGTTGGCACGTTCTGGCTGCGGATTGACCGCAGGCAGTGATCAATTACCATATTTACGAGTCCGCAACTTCTGGGTCATCTGCTGCGGATTGACCGCAGGCAGTGATCAATTACCATTAAAGCCTTTGTAAGCGTCTGTTTTAGCTAGGCTGCGGATTGACCGCAGGCAGTGATCAATTACCATCGCCCGAAACCGCTCAATGTCGGATTGGGTGCTGCGGATTGACCGCAGGCAGTGATCAATTACCATTCCTGATTGTTTCTTCACTCATTGGTCTTGCTGCGGATTGACCGCAGGCAGTGATCAATTACCATTGGCTGGTTTCATGCGGCTCGGTCTTTGTTGCTGCGGATTGACCGCAGGCAGTGATCAATTACCATCCTACAAAAGAGAGACAGCACACTCCTCTTGCTGCGGATTGACCGCAGGCAGTGATCAATTACCATAGAGGCCGTGACACTCCCTTATCCTGATGGGCTGCGGATTGACCGCAGGCAGTGATCAATTACCATCCAACATGCTAACTGCATCCTCGGCTTGCAGCTGCGGATTGACCGCAGGCAGTGATCAATTACCATCAAGCCCGTCCAGACACGCGACGGCAGAGAGCTGCGGATTGACCGCAGGCAGTGATCAATTACCATAATTTCCTCTATCGCTCTCTTGAGGTATATGCTGCGGATTGACCGCAGGCAGTGATCAATTACCATCAACTACACAAGCGGAAGCCATCGCCAACGAGCTGCGGATTGACCGCAGGCAGTGATCAATTACCATTCAAACGTAAGCCCCTGCCGTCCTTTCCAGGCTGCGGATTGACCGCAGGCAGTGATCAATTACCATGCGCTCAGTCGCTTGAGCTGGCAACTGGGTGCTGCGGATTGACCGCAGGCAGTGATCAATTACCATTGACTCCGGCGGCGTTATCTCGTTTCCAGCGCTGCGGATTGACCGCAGGCAGTGATCAATTACCATCAGACCATGTGACACTCTTCCATCTCTTCAGCTGCGGATTGACCGCAGGCAGTGATCAATTACCATGTCTTCCTCGGAACCCGCTCATTTAGAGCGGGTTCTTTTGGTTTGGGCTAAAACATTTCGAGCTGAGCTGGGGCTTCTTCGGTCTTTGTTCGTCGTTTTCCAAAATAGACTTCCATACGTTCAAATTGCTTATCCGTGAATTGAGTGATGCGGACTTCTCCATCGGGAGGAACGTTTAGGCGGATTCTTTGGAGGTGGACTTCGGTGTTTTCCTTGCTCGCGCAGTGCCGATAGTAGACGGAATACTGCATCATAGCGAAGCCATCTTGAAGGAGGCCCTTCCGGAATTGGGTGTATTGTTTTTTTGCCACCTTGGTATCGGTGGGGAGGTCAAAAAACACGATGATCCACATAGAGCGATAGCCTGAAATGTGCATGAATTAGTAGGTGGGGACCTCTAGTCGCTCATTTTCACGGATCAAGAGCCGGTAGAAGCTATTGATATAGCGGGGGAGGGTGGCCATGAGGGGACCGGAACTTTCTCCGAAATCGACAGAATGGGAGAGCAGACTGAGGAGTTCTTTTCGGTGGTGGTTCTGGAGTTCTCCTGATTCGATCTCGCCTTCGTCATCGAGTATTTTTTGGACGGTTCGATCCACGAGGGGGCGGAGAGGTTCCATGACATCATCGGCAAGGCAGAATGGATTATCTCGGCGGTGGTGGAAGACGCCGAGAGCAGGTTGGAGTCCGGCAGAAACAAGGGCACGAGCCGTCGCCGCCCGGATAATTGCATAGCCGTAGTTTAAGAGTGAATTGAAAAGAGACTCGCTGGTAGGATCTCTTTTATCACCGGCACGATAACGTGAGGGAAAGCGTGCAGGCCAGTAAAGCTTAGCGGCTTGTGCTTCGTAGTTCTCTGGGTCGCCTGATTTAACGTTTTGAGCAAGATTCTGCAGGCGCCTCTGTAAATTACGAGGGAGTGCTTGCGCTTGGGCAGAGATCTTAGCTTGAATGATCGCTTTCCAAGCCTGCTTTCGGGCAGGGAGTCCAGAGTTCAGTTGGGCCATCATCCGAGGGACCAATTCGGTGTGGGTGAGGGTCGGAAGAAGTAGCCCTGAGGGAAGGTGGCGTTCGTTACAGATGACGACGACGGCTCCAGCTTGCAGGAGAGCATTAAGAAGGGCTGAAGAAAGGGAAATTGCGGGATTCTGCAGGACAAGGACCCCAATATCCTCGCATGCAAATTGTCGGTCTCCATCATCTAGGTGGATGACCATCTGCTGATGTTTAAGGGAGAGACGTGCAGTGCGTTGTGAGATTTCTAGAGTGTGTTTAATCACAGAAA
Organism: Akkermansiaceae bacterium; assembly: GCA_023300205.1. Lineage (GTDB taxonomy): Bacteria > Verrucomicrobiota > Verrucomicrobiia > Verrucomicrobiales > Akkermansiaceae > Rubritalea. Next base: position 3,275 of record JALZVD010000296.1, read on the forward strand.
TCTAGACTATCATTAAATAAGTCTCTTGGTAACGATAAGTTTACGGGGAGTAGCGTCAGAGCTGCGTGATGAGGCCACTTCATTTTTACTCCGGTAGACTATGCGCTGTTTCTCGTTAACCCTGAGGGATCAGAAGCCCGTGAAATTATGCTGAAGAGGCTCGGTTCACCTTATGTGATCAGGGGCGCACGTTTAACATCCTCGATCAAGTGGGCGGTCCGGTGCGCTATGCAGCGCTCCTACTCAATCTAATAGCAAAGATCTTCCCTTGCGTGATCTAAAAAGATCAATTGCATGTGGAATTAATTTCAGATTCAGAGAGCAGAAATTTTCTTATTCTTGAGTTGTTCAATGCTTTCTCTGAGTCATTTGGTATCTGCAGGATTCTGAATGAGATAGCCTGTTTCCTGTGATTATTAGTAATTATCCAAGGGCTAGCGCTTTATAGCTGTCAGGTATTTAAAGACCTCACAGCTTTTTTAATGGGCTGAGCGAATTTCTCCACTCGGCAATAGGCTTACCTTTCGAGGATTTGGGAATTTCTTTTCGAAAGAGCCGGGCATGCAAGAGCGAAGTAGGGAACGGCCTGATACAGGATCTTTATGCGCTTGTGTTGCATCCGTGTGGTAGGCGAACCAAGTCTGGCCAGTGGAAGTGGCCATTGTATTGAAGACAAAGAGCTGATCCATGCCATCAATGGTAGCCATCATGCTATCGCGGGAGCAGAGATGGAACATGAATTCTGCACCGGAGGGCATTTCAGGAAAGGTGTTCTGAATCACCGCTTCTTTGTTCTTCAAGCGTCTGGTCGCTTCATAAAGGGTCACGGGTTCGAAGTGATACTTCCCCTCGCCGAGCGAGAAGATCGCGAGGTGGTGGGTTGATTCTGATTGGACGTGGGTCTCGTGCTCGGTCCCTTTCCTGATGGTGAGATGGGCGTAGGATGTGGTGGTCCTGACTTTACGTATTCGAGTCCCGGAGGCCATGAGGATTGGGTCATCATCAGAGACGGCTTTGAGGCAGGTGAGATCTCCACCATGCTGCTCGATGTAATCTAGGACGCATTTTTTAATGCCTTCGTCGCGGATACCTTCGACGTCTTTTTTACTGAGGCTTTCTACGGGTTTGCGAACGACGAGAAGTCCTTCCGGGGTTTTTCCGTAGTTGGTTTCTTTGTGAAGGGGGCCGGAGACTTTGCGTTTTGGGCGATGAGAGACCCAGATTGCATTGAGAGATTTTTCGATCGCTTCTCTGAATCCATTCCACGGGGCGTCGAGATTTCCGCCTGCATTTCGGAGTCGGTAAAGGCGCTTGCCATCTTCCTTGGCTGGGACCGCTTTAAGTTCGAATTTTTGCTTAGCGAGGAGACCTTTGATACGTATTTGATCGCAGAGCGCGATCAAGACGGCATCGAGCGCATGGTGGCGGTGGTCATCCCGGTTCTTTAGGTCGATACCATCATTCCGAAGAAGGGAATGAAGTTGCCAATGGTTCCGGAGAAGGGCGGTATGCATTCCTTTGGTCCCTTGCACGAGGTGGGGCTTCTCCATTAAGCGCGCGAGATATTGGCAAGCGGCCTTTGACATCCAGGCGGTGTCATTGAGGTCACGGTTCACAAATCCTTCGGGGATTTCTTCGGCGTAAAAGCGCTTCCGTTTATTTGAGGGGAGAGACTTGGTCCGCTGAATCATCTTTTCGTAGGTCTCGGGCTGAGATTGCTCTAACCATTCGCGTGGAGTTTGATTTTTTTTGTCAGCATTACATTTACGATGGCAGACCACCTTATTTGCCATGCTGTTATCAGCGGAACGTGAGAAGGGGTAGATGTGATCGATATCGATCTCCCCTCCGCCGCTGAAGAGCTGGGTCTGGGAAATACTGTGATCACAGTAGGGACAATTTTCTTTCTGCTCTTTCCAGAGGCGGACAAGCAGAAGGGAGTCACCGGTGGGGATGACATTATGGGCTGTGAGGATCTCACGGGCTGTGGTCCGTTCTTTTTCAAATTTCTTGGTCTCCTTCTCGTAGTCCTTCCGTTGCTTAGGTCCCATCTTGAGGGAGCGCGCCATCTCGACATGGATACGGGAGGGTTTACCGTGCTTCCGAATGAGGGCGTTGACGACTTTACGAAGTTCGGTGAGGGCGCGGAGAACGACTGGGTTATTGACCGAAACTTGGTGGGGATCGAAGTGAGGGGACTTTGAATCTAAGAGTTCATCAAAGCGGGGGAGTCGATCAAGAGCCTTACGCTCAAGTTCATCACGTCTTTTATAACCGGCGGCGGAAATAGCGGATTTTGCGAATTCCTTGTGCATGTAGAGCAAGCCATCTCGCATGTGAGGAAGTAACTTTACGAGGGCGATGACTGATAGGTGGCAGTAGCCAGCGGGGAGGGAAATACTCAGGAGCTTATCAATCTGTGGTGGCTTCAGGTCGGGGATTTTTTCAAGCGCGTCGCGGATGTCTTCATCCGTAGCGGCGGGGAGGGTGAGGGCTTTTACGATCTGATCTTTGAGGTCATTGGGGAGGGCCATCCATCCAGAGCCAAAGCCTTTGGATGCTTTAAGTTTGGCGTCGGTGGGGGTTCCTGAAATCGTAGTGCGGCCTCCCGACTCTAGGTTGAAGGTGACTTGCGCAGGCTCGGCGGGGAATTCTGGAAGGTTCTTATTTTTACAAAGATGCTTTTTAAGGGCATCAAGCTTCGGTTTGTCTTTTCCTGTGAGGTAGCTAACCGCTTCGGCTTTTTCTTCAGTAGTGAGAGTCCGGTCTAAAGGGCTTCCGGGAGCGGAGTGATCGGTGATCTTGAGATTATTAACCTCCTGTAAGAGTCGGAATTCTTGGAAACGGCGGTCTGCGATGGGTGCGCGGAATTCCCCAATTTCTAATTCGCATTTTCCGATGGAATCTTTTGGCCAATAAACCCGACGCTGGAAGAAGGTTAGATTCTCAAGGCCAAATTGTTCAAGCAGAGATTCCTTTTTGTTACGAGGAATTGGAGTGGCCACCTTTATACCGTTTTCTGCTGGTCCATGGGATCCGAAGCGGAGCGCCTTGGTAAGGATCTGGGGGTGATGTTTCTTCTGGGTTTCCCAAATGAGGCAGAATTCATGATGGAGCATCTTGCGGCTGAAATGCCGGTTCCGAAGTCGTTGTGTGATGCCTTCTTTTTGATAGACGCCGTGGAGGTAGTTTCCGAGTGTTTTGGCTCCGCTTTCGCGCACGATTTTTTCGAGCTCAGAAATTTCGCCCAGCATGCCTTTTGTTTCCTTATCGGCCTCAGTTTCCTCGGTTTTACGTAGCGAGAGAAATCCTCGGCGTTGATTGAGGTGTAGGATGATACGGCCAAGTTCGAGAAGGGTGATTTTCTCCGAGATGGCCCGATGACGGAGTTCATAGACATCCAGTGAGTGCCATTTAGCGAGCTGTGTGCTTTCGTTTGGGATCCATGCAAGTTCTGTGAGCGTCGCGCTGACGAGCTTCTTACGCTCAGCCTTTCGGCGGATCCGGCGGCGCATGCCACGGGCGAGTCGCCGATCCTGATTCGGGTGCTTTTCCTTCCCTGAATCAAAGTTATCTAAGCCTGCCGGAAAGATGCGCACGCCAGTGTCTATAAAGGCGTCATCTTCGGAGATGACGGCCCAACCTAGCGATGCCACTCCCATATCTAACCCAAGAACATAATTCATGGATTGACTTCACTCTATATCATGCAAGATTAACAGCGGTAATTGATCACTGCTTGTTGTCTTTTTGTAGCAATAATCAGATTTAGCGGGCGCTGCTCTACGGAGCATCCCGCCTTTTTTTTTGTGACTAGATCCGAACTTTCGTTAAGTGGGATTTTTAGCACCAAGAGACTGCTGGCCCTTCAGGCGGGAAACCATTAAGCTTTCTCCGTGGAAGAGAAAGAACCGGAAACATTGAAGGAGCGCCTTTGGCGGA
>JALZVD010000297.1 GCA_023300205.1 Akkermansiaceae bacterium
CCTAAAATATACGTTCCTTTCACTATGAAAATCAAAGCCCTTTCACTCACTTTTCTCAGCACCATCACCCTCCTCAGTGCCAAAATAAAGGTAGCCTGTATCGGTGACTCCATCACATTCGGCGCCCGTATAGAAAACCGTGAGATAAACTGCTACCCCGCCCAGCTCGGCAACTTACTAGGACATAACTACCAGGTCAAAAACTTCGGAGTCAGTGGAGCCACCATGCTACAAAATGGCGACAAGCCATACATGAAAACACCCGCATACAAGGCATCAATCACCTACCAGCCAGACATCGTCATCATCAAACTCGGCACCAATGACTCCAAGAAACACAACTGGCAACATAAAGAAAATTTCGCCAAAAGCGCAAACAACCTCATCGCAAGCTACCAAAAATTCACCTCTAACGGCAAAAAAAATACACGCATCATCCTCTGCAAACCCGTCCCAGTAATCGGCAAAGGAAATTTTATCATCACTGAGAAAATAGTCCGTAATGAAGTCTCCAAACTCATCGAAACCATCGCATTCAATCAAAACCTAGAACTCATCGACCTCCACCCCACATTAACCGACAAACCAGAATGGCTCCCAGACAACGTCCACCCAAACGCACAAGGAGCCAAACGCATCGCTAATCACCTCCACCGCTACCTAACTATCCCCCGAGAACCTAATTTCAAAATCGATAGAATCCAACCCGAATCAGTAAATAATTTTCACGGCTACCCCATGTTCCAGCGGAAAAATAGCACCTCCCATAAAGTAGTCTCACCACGCATCCCTGCCAAAGGAGCCCCCTGGATCTGGCGCGCCCGCTTCTGGAACCACCAACCCCAATTCGACATCCAAATGTTAGAACTCGGCTTCCACATCGTTTACTCCGATGTCGCAGACCTATTCGGCTCACCCTCAGCAGTCACACGTTGGAATACCTTTTACAAACTCACCCAACAATGGGGACTCAACCCCAAACCCATCCTCGAAGGCATGTCCCGCGGAGGCCTCATCATTCATAACTGGGCAATCGCTAACCCACACAAAGTTGCCGGCATCATCGGCGACAACTGCGTCATGGACTTCAAAAGCTGGCCAGCTGGATTCGGTACAGGCACAGGGCAAGCCAAGGCATGGATAACCTGCAAAAAATCATACGGATTCAAAACAGATCAAGAAGCAAAAACTTACCCCCACAACCCCATCAACCACACCACCAAGCTCAAAGCCGCAAACATCCCACTCCTCTACCTCATCGGCACAGCAGATAAAGTAGTCCCACCAGCTGAAAACGCCAGCCTAGCCGCGGACAAACTAAAACCTTACCCCCAGCTCCAAGTCATCCTCAAACCAAACAGCGGTCACCACCCCCACTCACTAACTAACCCAGCCCCCATCACAGACTTCGCTCTCAGCTGCTACGGACTATATGCTAATCAAGTATCCAAGCCTAACCCAGCATCTAAATAATAGCTCATTCACTAACCCAGACCGTATGCACTAGGATTTTCTCTACGAGTTGTTTTGCCGTTGTTAAGTTTCCAAGTTCATAGTTGATACTCCCAGATTTAAACGCGCCTTCCCCAGTTCCTAAGAGTGACAGAAGCGTGTAAGGATTATTAGATTCTGGATCTATCATAGCAACGTATAACACCGATGGCTCGTTGTCATTTGCCGCGTTAATTTCTACATACACAACGAATGCTTCTCTATTCGTTAGATTATTACTTAGATCAAATTTATGGTTTTTAGTCGGTCCAGAAATGGCATCATACACACCATCGGGACCTATTCCGCAAATCGCCGTATAGCGGTTTCTCCAGATAGGCAGCACTTCTCCCCGCTTCGCCTCGGCACCCTCCCAACGGGAGTCATCTGAAAAACGTAAATTTTCTGAAACATAGAACGTCTCAATCATTGAACCAGACTTCGTCTCCACCCAGATCGCTATGGATTTTTCAGAATTTACCCCTAACTCAGTCCAGTCTAACGTGACATCTAAGGATGAATTTTCTGTACTTAGCTTAAATGTATGCACTGAGGAATCTGTTATTCCGCCTAATACATTTTCTCGCTCGCGGAAAATTTCATTCTTATGCCGAGCCTCATAACTCAAATTCACAACCTCCTTAGCACCTGGCCAGGCAAACCATGCAGCCGACCAGTACAGTCCAGTTAGCACTAAGCTGATAATAAGTGATGGATAGTGACTTCCATTACGGCTCTTCACCATAGATTTCATCTGGCGCAGCCTGCCGATGATGTGGAACGCGACTAATAGAGTAATAGCGAATCCACACAACATGTGCACACGCGTGACCGCAATGCTAAATGGCTGAGTAAAGCGCATCACACCCGTTACCACGAGTGCGATGAAATTTAACAGCATGCAGAGATGCCCTACTCTATAGAGTCTTCCTCGTTTCATTATCTATGCTTTTTCAAAGCCTATCAGAGTTCTTAGCTCTTTCATATGCTTTTCATAGACGCCACGTGGAGTGGTATTATGCTTTTGACAAACCACCGCCGCGTAACCGCAAGCAATGCCCATCTGACCTGTAGTATTCATCACGCGTGGACCGCAGAGACCTATGTGTGAGCAACTGAAGCAGCGACCTGCCATCATGAGATTAGGAATGTCTTTCGAGTAGAGTGAACGGAATGGAATGTAGTAGTGCTTCTTCAGCTTACGGAAGATTGCCTTGGAGATGAAGTCCACCATGAAGCCCTTAAGTGAGCGTTGGTAGTGAGCATCGATCTCACGCTCTTCTTCTACTACTGTATCTGGGAAATATTTAT
>JALZVD010000298.1 GCA_023300205.1 Akkermansiaceae bacterium
AATAAACCTCTGGAAATGGATTGATAAACCCATTTTAATAAAAGGAAAACCCCCACCCGCTAACACCCTATTTTAGAGTATTAGGTTTGATTTCTTTTTAGTGTACTTCTGAGGGCTAAATAACTGCTTATCAGCATGTATTTCTATGCCCATAAATCGTTTAGGACGCTTGTGAAAATTTAGTAGAATTTAAATAAATTACATTGAAGGCACCTCTATTAACTATATAGCGAATTTTAAATTCAAGAATTGTTATTTTGATTTAAATCTATTGACTCTATCAATGAGGAAATTATAGCCTTTTTCAGTAAGAGGAATTTCAATGATTTCGGATGCTTTTATATTCAATTGATACTTGTCAAATGAATCAATGAATCTAGTATTGATATAAAATGAACGTTGTAATTTAACAAACTTGTCATCATTCATATACTTTGCAAATTGCTTCAAGGTAGAACTATAAGTATAGCACTCGCCGTTTATAGTATGTATAAATATACACCCCCCTTCTGCTCTCGTATATAACACTTCTTTTTTCACAACTCTGCAGAGAACTTTATTTTTCATTATGTATATCGAATCTTCATTTAGTAACTCTTCCTTTTCTCCATCTATAAAAACATCATTAAAGTTCCTAATTGCCATATCTAAGGCATGAAAAACATTGACATAATTGGGTTTCTCTATAAAGGCATTTGGACGAACTTCATAGGTTAGCGCTTTATCTTCAGGATTTGCACTCATATAAATAATTGGAATACGTCTAATTAAATTGAGCCTACGCGCTATCTTAATGCCAGCATGTGGATCATCAGCACCTCTAATATCCAAAATAGCTATATCGGGAAATGTAGATTCAATTATATCAAATGCTTGATCTTTAGATATTGCAGTATGAACGTTTTTATAGCCTAAATTTTCTAGAGCAATAGCTATTTCTTGAACTACATTTATATTGTCTTCAAAAACGAGAATCTTGGTTTCCATTCTATACTAAGTATTAATTTGAATTGAAAATTCTGAGCCTTGTATTACATTTTGCATACCCAACTGCCATCCTAACTGTTTACATGTAGCTTTAATCATTTTTAATCCAAAACTATTTTCATTTTTATATATTGATTCTACATCAATACCAACTCCATTATCTACTAATTTTATAATTAGTTTGCTATTATTTTCTATATATGCTTTAAAAACAATGGAAGGAGATTGACTATCAACAAAAGCATGCTTAAACATGTTAGTAATCAGCTCATTAACTACAATTCCTAATTGTTTCGCTTCATCAAAAGACACCTTTTGTTCTATATCACTTTCAATATCAATTTTAATGTCAACTTCAACATCTGTATATTGATTAGAAAGTATAGTGGTTCTCTTTTTTACTAAATCTTGTAGGTATTTGGCTAGACCCATTTTGAAGTAGTTCCCCTCTTTATAAAAAAGCATATGAATTTGCCCCATTGCTAGAACACGATCTCTAACACCCATTAAAACATTTTTGACCTCTTTATCTAGAATCCCATTTTGTTGGACAAAAATCATAGAAGAAATTGATTGGAAATCATTTTTTGCCCTATGATGAATTTCATTCGAAAGATATCTTAATTGTACATTGGTTTCAGAGATATCTTTATTCAAACTATCCAATTTCAAGTTTGCAGCATTAAGTTTTTTGTTCTTACCATACAGAACATAACCAAAAATGATAAGAAAAAGCGACAGCAGGACAAAACCCATAATGACAAAAAAACGCCCCTTTAATTTTGCATTACTTTCCTTAATCTCTTCTTCTTGATTTCTAATTTTAAATTGCCTTATTTCTTTTTCATAAGTTAACAATTGTTTTTGAGCAGATTCTTGTATCTCTAATACCGAGTCTTGGGCTACAAGTTCTTGTGATAAAAACTCATATGCTCTTTTATAATCATTATTCTTAAATAAAATATCAGCAATTCGTCTATCTAATCCATCATTATCTGCTTTGTGTTGCGCGCCAAATTTATTTCTCAAATCCAAGCCTTTTTCAATAGCAGTCATTGCAGCTGCATCTTCTCCTTTTCTATCCAATATAAATCCGATATTGAAAAGCGGGCTAATCATTTGAACAGAATCTGATCGACTAAATGCATTTTGGTAGGCTAGGTTACCATAATGTAATGCAGAATCAAGATTATTAATTTCAGATTCATATATTTGAGATATATTGTTTAATACCCTAGCCCTATTGATTGGAGATGCATAAATTAATGCTGAATCGAGATTAACTATTACTTCTTCAAGTTTTTTCTCCTCCTTTAAGGTTAATGCTATTACGGTAAATGCATTGCCTATAAGTTGATTATTCCCTATTTTCTTAGCATACTCTAATGATTTTTCTAAATATTCATTTGAGCTTTCGTAATTTCCATAAAACCTATAAATATCGCCAATGACTTGAGTATGTATGTAAATACTAGGATAATCGTTAATTTCAGTTGCGAATGTGTACCCTCGTATTGCATACTCTAGTGCTTTATCATGTTGACCAATCTTTTTATACATATTTGCCAGGTTTGACAAATCTTGGGCATAAAAATCCCATTTTTTCACAAGCGAATCAAGAACCAGTGCTTTTTCAACATATGCGATACTTTCTTCTTCTCTACTCTTTCTATTGTGAATAGAGGCAATATTAATATAGCTCGTGCTTAGTGCTGCTGTATCCTTTAATATGATATCAATTTTAATAGATTCTTTAAAATATTTAAGTGCTTCTTCATACTCCCCTGTATTCAGATGTGTTAACCCAATATCATTTATTAAGGCTGATATTTTTTCTTTATTATTATCAAGCTCATAGTACTTCTTTGAGATCTTGTATAATTTTCTTGCTTTGGGATATCTTCCACCATATAGGTCAACTTGACCTTTGTACCTATACGCTGTTCCTAGACCGAAATTGTATTGAATTTTATCTGCTTCTTCAATTGCTTTATCAGTATATTGGAGGGATAGAGAATCATTTTTGCTTACGAGCATTATTGCCATCTCATTTAGCAAGTCTACCCTTATCTTTGTATCTGTGGTTGAATTTAAAATTGAGTTAAGACTGTCAATTTTAGAATTTTGTGCCTTGCTGACCCTACAAAAAAATAATGTCGATAATAAAATACACACCCCTGCAAAGTAGCCTCTAGTGCAATGCATAGAATTTGATTTGGTTTTTAAGTGAGATTCTGAATCATTCAAAGTGCATTTTCTATAACACCTATATGTAGAACTAACCAAAGTTAAAATATTAATCTTTCGCAACAAACTTTCAACTACTTTTACGTGACATGATTTATAAGTTCATTTATAGCACCTTTTCAGGTAAACATAAATTTGAATATGCACTACACTGCTAACAAAAATCTGGATATTATACTTGAAAGGAAATCGAAATTTTATACGTAATTAGATAACT
>JALZVD010000299.1 GCA_023300205.1 Akkermansiaceae bacterium
AGCCCTTTTTTAGCCTTTACGTGCATCGCTTTACTATCCAAGTCTATGCACTTATTGAGCTCTTCCTTGGTGAGTCCTAATGGTCTATAATATTCATTTACTATAAGCTCCGCATTTAGATTTACTATTTCATCAGCATGCATGCTCTCCATCAATACTTTTGCACCTGAAGACCTTAAACGTATTCTTTCTCTACGTGAAAAGTCAGACCACGTTTGATGTGCTTTATAGGACTTTTTATCCAAAAGGTGAATCAGTTCTTTTTCAAGTTTCACCTCACCAGTGTTTTCAACAATATTTCTCAACTGAATACTGGCTAATGATCCTGCTGCAACTTCTACATTAAGAAAATGGTACTTATCGATAAAAACATTTTTCTCCAAGATATCATGAGCTATTACTGTATCATTTCTATCTAGGATCACTCCCCTTGTGTGTGCTAAATCTTCAACTCTTTTATAAGAATTCGATGCGCGTTGAGCATACTTCTTCCTATCTACTATCTGGATTTGTACTAGTCTGTATGAGAGAAAGCTCAGCCCTACGACTATTAAGCCGCACAGCACGATGAATCTTCTCTTGGTCGAATGTTGCACTATCTAGAAGTCGATGTGTATTGGTTACTCTCGGCAGATAATTGTGAAGCATTTAATGCTATTGGCCTGTCAGCAGAATATATTCTTTCAATAACAAAGTCAGGACGCTCTCTCATGGAGGAGCCCATTTCTTTAAGCTCTGATTTAATAGCAAATCTACTAATCTGCCTATCTATCTCAACTTTTATAGAGTTTGTATCAGCTTGATATTCTTTGATATGTCTCTTCGCAACTTCCATTTTGCGATCTATCTCAACCTGCTTATTTCTGAGAATGGTGTAATTGACAAAGCCTGCAATGCAGATAAGTGTTATCACTACTGCAAATATTGTATCAAGATTTGATATTAATTTTTTCTTTTCCTTACGTTTTCTATTCATCGTTTTAATTATTTACACGTTCTACAACACGTAGCAGAGCGCTTCTTGATCTTGGGTTTCTGGCAACTTCTAGAGAGCTTGCCACTATTGGTTTTTTTGTGATTTGTTTGTAGGCGTAGTCAGGGTTCACACGTGGAGCAGGCCACTCTGGACGGTCTATCTCTGGCTTGGAGGTTTCTCTAAAGTGGTGTTTAACCATTCGGTCCTCTAGGCTATGGAAACTAATGACAGCAAATCTGCCTCCTGGTTTTAAAATGTTTTTTGCTGATTCTAGGAGTTTATTTAATGCACCTAGCTCATCATTCACCTCTATTCTTAGCGCTTGGAAAATCTTGGTCGCTGGGTGGATTTTTTTTCCAAATCTAGGTAAAAGCTTTTCAATTGCTTCCGCAAGTTGTGTTGTCGTTTCAAAAGGTTCTGTAAGTCTTTTTTCTACAATATGGGTAGCAATTTTCCATGCAGACTTTTCCTCTCCATACTGTCTAAAAATTTTAGCTAAAGCATCTGCATCCCAATTATTGACTATGTCAGCTGCAGTTTTTGAACAACTAGGTCCCATCCTCATATCTAGTGGACCTTCTTTAGAAAAACTAAAACCTCTATCAGCGGCATCGAATTGATGTGATGAGACTCCAATGTCTACCAAAATACCATCAACGAAATTCACACCTTGTTGCTTCATCAATGACTCCATGTCTGAAAAATTTCCCTGAAGTGGCTGAAATTGTTCACCAAAACGGCTTAATCTTTTTTTCGCATATTCCAATGCTGCAGGATCTCTATCAATACTGTAGACTTTGGCTCCTTGCTCTAAGAGACGTTCTGTATGTCCACCTCCGCCTAATGTTCCGTCTACTAATACCTTACCTTCACATGAATTCAACGCATCTGCTGCTTCTCCAAGTAGCACCGTTTCATGGTAATATTCTATCCCTTGAGTCACTTGAGTTTCTTCGGTAGATGAAGGAGTGGAATTTGCCCCCTTATTTAGGGACATAAAACCACTAAAGGGCATGGGATTAAACCCATACCCACCAGCTAACTCCATATGTTGAAATGGATTTATCATCTGTGATTATTTCATATTAAAAGAAGCCAAACTCCGTATCTAGTAGCGCTGTCTCCTCCTCTTCTTTTGTGAGCATTTCTTTATATCTATTGAGATTAAAAAGCTCAAGGTAGGTACCACGACCAACCATCATCAATGGCTCATTAGCATCTAACCCTGGTAACTCGCACCACGCTTTAGGTATCGCAAGTTTACCTTGAGGATTAAGAAGAGTCTTGAGGCAATTAGAATGGAGCCTACCTAGCATGAGCTTTTTCTTAGCTACTGATAAATCTGAGGTATCTACCTGCTGCAACATGTTTCTGTATTCGGTCTCAGTAACTACACGTAGTACTTTTAACCCATAAGAAGATGACTGCAGCAGGCGCAAATAACCGTCTCCAGCTGTATCGCGCCAATCCGATGGAACAGACACCCGGCACTTGGCGTCCATCTTATGTTCGTAAACTCCCTCAAGAGCCTGGATTTGCGGATTCATACTTAGAATTTTGCTTTTTTAATGAAAAAACCAAACAATTCGATAGTTTCAATACACTTAAGTACACAATGCGACACCCACGGTCAACAAATAATTATAATTCATATCATCTTTTTTTTAAAAAAGCAGTTGCTAATCTACTTAAAGAGAGTCATTCCCTTATTTACCATCTATATATTTGATAACAAATAGGGTGCTCACTATCTATAAGCCCTCTGAGTATAATAGTTCTATCTCAGATCGAGAGCCTTCTAATGCAGATATAGGGATCCAGAGGTACTGTTTTTTTGTTTGGTAGATGAGTAATCCTTTTTTAGTAAAAGTTAACTCATAAAGATCCTGCCATTTTAATAAAAATGAGCCTTTAGTTCCAGATATTGTCACCCCTTGATTATTAAATAGGTAATTTACCTTTGTGCCATAAGCTGGATTTTTCCTAGCAATTCTCTCATGCCACATTTGCCAAATCATTGGACGGAGAAAACCGACTGACCCAGCTGCTATAAAAATATAGCCAAACTCTCTCTGAGAAGTAGCTGTCATAAGATAGCCACCAAGAAGTATCATAAGAACACAAAGAATAGAACGTATGATAACCCATGTTTTATATCGGTGTATTATATGACACTTATAGGCACCATGATAGCTTTGGTCATTAAATAGATAGGATATCTCGATTTTTTTCAAAACGTTAT
>JALZVD010000300.1 GCA_023300205.1 Akkermansiaceae bacterium
ACATTCATCAACCCACCCAGCGTCTCAATACCCAAACTCAAAGGAGTCACATCTAACAAAACCATCTCTCTCAGAGCTCCACTCAGCATCCCCCCCTGAATCACTGCACCCAGAGCCACCGCCTCATCCGGATGCTGACTCGTATCAGCCGTCATCCCAAACACCTTCTCTACCAACTCCTGCACCGCAGGAATCCTCGTACTACCTCCCACAAGAATCACCTTATCCAAGTCATCAACAGAAACATCCGCATCTAACAAAACCTGCTTACAATACCGCACCGTCCTAGAAATCTCCGTATGCACCAACTTATCAAACGCCGCACTAGTCAGAGAAAGATCAATATTCACATCTGCTCTAAAAAACGGAATCTGCATCGCCACCTCCTCATCAACACTCTCCGCAGAACTAAGCTTTTCCTTCAGCACCCTAGATGCTCCCAATAACCGTTCCCGCTCATCATTCCCCAGAGCATCATACTCTAAACCCTCCACCTCACCACAACACCAAACAGCAACAATCTCATCCAGATTATCCCCACCTAATCTAGTATCACCCGCAGTCGCCAGCACCTGAAATACTCCCTCCTTGATCTCTAACACCGAGACATCAAACGTCCCACCACCATAATCATACACCACCACCCGTGAAGACTCATCCAGCTTATCCAGACCATAAGCCAGCGCAGCAGCAGTCGGCTCACTAATAATCCGCACCACCTCCAGCCCAGCCAACTCACCAGCCCTCTTAGTCGCCGTCCGCTGAGCATCATTAAAATAAGCAGGCACCGTAATAATCGCCTTACTAACACCCCTCCCCAACTGAGTCTCCGCCACCAACTTCAAATACCTCAAAATCTCCGCACTCACCTCCTCAGGAGAAACACTCTTCTCACCCAACTCAAATCTAACATCACCCTCACCATCCTCAGCCAAAGGCACACAAAAATCATCATCCCGCACCTCCGCATACCTACTCCCCATATACCGCTTCGCACTAGTAATCACCGCACCACCAGCACCTCGCTGCCGAAGTGCCCCAGCACCCACCACAACCTCACCCTCATAACTCACCGCACTAGGCGTGATCCTCTTCCCATCTCCATTCGCCAGCAGAATAGGAAACCCACTCTCCACAACACCAACCGCCGAGTTAGTCGTCCCCAAATCAATCCCAATAATATCATCTGCCATACCCAGATAGATACGAGAGATTCCCTAAAACGTAAACCAATTATTTATTTAAGACCCCAGAGATAGCACGCCCTGCATAAAGCTCAACGGTGCACCCACCGATTCACAGACGAAAAGTTAACAGGATACTGGAAATACGAACACGTCCACCCCCTGTAGCAGTCAGCTCTCCCTACTCCCCTAGACACATCACCTTAAAAACCTCCTCCGTCACAAAATCAACCACAACAACCCCCAGATTCCCCTCCTCCTGCTCCACATAAACCTTCAGCTTCTCATTCAACTTCTTCGCAGTGAAGTTCGGCGGATTAAACACCCCAACACAACTAATAAAATTAACACTCGGCTTCCTCATCTCACCCCTCTGAATCACGCCAAAGTGCTCTCTTATCTTCACCCACTTATCCTCCAGTGTATTTTCATTATTGATCCAAAAGGCATCCTGAACAAAAAACGTACTCCAAGAAATCCCCTCTATCTCCCTACTCCTTGAGACCACCACCACCTTCCCCCTCACATCACCAAGCTCAGGAACCTCCTTCTCCTCATACCAGCCTCCACCAGACTTCTCTATAATCTCATGAAACACCTTCCCAAAATCCCCCTGCTTCCTTGCACCCCCCCCCTGCTCCATCACCGACATCATAATCGTCTCACTAGCATTCTCCTTCAGGAAATCCTGACAAATCTTAGCCACCTCACTAAACTTCATCTTCTGATCTGCAACCCCATGCACAATATGTAAATCCCCCTTCCGCCATTGACACCTTATATCCAGAAACCTCACCCCCATCTCCAGCTGAGCTTTCAGCCCCAGACTCTGACACTGTCCATAATCTCCACCATACAATGCACAAGAATTATGCGTCCCTAAAATAGTAAACTCTGATAGCCTCTTATCATCCCCCACCCCCTTCATCCAGCCCGATGCAGCCCCTGCCCATGACTCACCTATAAAGCCTAAAAAACAAGTCATAAAACAAGCTAAAAAAAAGGTCAATCGCATAGAAAACACCCTAGCTATAACAATCTTTTCCTACAATTCAGAAATGAATTGATTTGCTAAATATCCAGAACCAGCTTAGCCTGCACCCATGAGCAACATCACTCACACACTAGCTTTTGCCTTCGGAGGACAGGAAATGATCCTCGTATTCCTCATCGTACTTCTCCTCTTCGGAGCTAAGAAACTACCGCAGCTTGCTCGTGGAATTGGAAAAAGCACTGGCGAATTCAAACGAGCCCGTGACGAATTCGAACGTGAGATCACCAGAGCTGAAACAGAAACCACCACTAGCCCTAAAAAATCTAGTCCTACAGAAAACAAATCTACCACAGACAATTCTTAAGACTAGACATAACAACACTCATTCAATGCCTAGTAAAAAAACACCACCAGGCACGTCCAAGACCCCAATAGAATCATCTACTGGGGTTTTTCTTTCTACCTGGAGTCATCTATTCTCCACTTTCCTAGCTCTAGTATTCGCCACCTCCATTATAAGTTGCGAGAAAGAAGTCCCCACTCCTGACTGGCAGTCATCCACCTCCACTCCAACATCGGAGCACCTATCACCAAACCAAAACCTCCCCACCACATCCTCGACTCCAACATTAGAAGCCATACCAGATGATGGTAAATCACTACGCTTCGTCTGCTACAATCTCCGCAACTACCTCACCATGAGACGCGGACCCGAAGAAAAATTCAAACCAGAACACGAAGTCAAAGCACTCATCAATAACATCATCCGTGCAAACCCACATATCCTAGGAGTCTGTGAAATAGGCACCCAAAAAGACCTAGACCACCTCCAAGCCAGATTAAAAAAAGCCGGCTGTCATCTCCCCCACGCCTACCTCTCTAAAGGACCAGATCCATACCGCAGACAAGCACTCCTCTCTCGCTACCCCATCAG
>JALZVD010000301.1 GCA_023300205.1 Akkermansiaceae bacterium
TCTGGAGCCGTGGGCGCAGATGGGTGAGGGGAAGGTGGATTTTCACCAGGTGACAGAATTTCTGGTGGAGAGGAATTATAAGGGATGGATTATTTGTGAGGATGAGTGTGAGCTTGCTGTTCTTCAGCCAGATGAGGTGACGCTACAGAACGGGAAATGGTGTCATGAGCAGTTGTTGCCGCTTGTGTAGTTTTTTTCTTATTTTGAGTCAGTTGTGAAGCGATAAGGGTTTATTTTTATAAATTCACCTTGACAAATGAAATATTTTAATTATCATGATGTTGTAATTGTAAGATCTCCCCCCCCAACTCCTGACACCCCTCATCTAGATATGAAATATATAATTAACTCTCTCTCTGCGCATGTATTTGCGTGCTTTTCTGTGGTTTCTTCGCTATCAGCGCAGACGTTCAGTGATCTAAATTTCGATTTTTCTGAGTATGCGTTTACTACAGGCCCTATTTCTGGCACAAATGGTTACAATTTAATCGATGATGCAACGGGTGCTGAATTGACTTCTGATAATGGAGATAATGATGATTTATTTATCACTGTTACCACCTCACTTCCAAGTAATGCAAACGGGGCGAGAGCTGATGTAGATATTACTTCTGGTGGCTTAGTGTCTAACCATGGGTATTCTAGTACTTTTTCAAATACTTATGGTGTAGCTACTGCTAATAATCCAGGGACGTTGATCAGGCAGACGATTCGGCTGTCTTTCGCGAATCACCTTTCGATCCAAGATTTTAGTACTGATTTCAGGAGTCTTAATACAGCTGGAATTACTTGGGAACATACTGAGTTAGCGTATCTACAAAAGGATGGCTCTTATTTCTCTGCAGCACCAAAGGTGGGAGATTATCTTTCATTTCAGGCAGCGGCGACCACAGAGCAGGGCTCACCTTCTGAAGGATGGTGGCTAGCAGCATCTACTGGGACGGTAACTGGAGTGGGTTCAGATGCAACCGTTTCAGGTTCTAATGGCTCAAAAGAAAATCTGACTAGCACAGGTGGAGACAGTGTGCTGAATTACAGTGATGTAGGACTAGCTGATGGAACTGAGATAGGAGGATTTGAGTGGACTGTTTATCTTTATGATAACCGTGGTCAGTTAAATAACCAAACTAACTGGACCGTGAGCCAGGAGTTCTTTGAGATATCAGGAGCAGTTCCAGAGCCGAGTTCTACGTTGCTTCTAGGTTTAGGAGGAGTGACACTTCTCTTAAGAAGAAGGAAGTAGAGCCTATTGATTTTTCCTATCATTAGGGTTAAGTAATTTCCATGGGTTTTGGTGTGATTGATATTATACTGAATTTCTGTGATTGTTGGCTTTTCATGATGAGGGTAATGGTTTAGCGTATGACTAATGCTGAAATATATCGATCAGGGAGGCCCGTTTATTTGGGTATTATTAGCTATATCCTTTGCAGGGATGGTGATTGTGCTGGAGAGAATTATTTTTTTCCAACGTACTAAGATCCATGTCGGAGATCTGATGCTGGGGTTGGCGAACCATGTTCGGAAAGGTGCACATGGAGAGGCTCTGCGAGAGGCGGCACGTGCGCCAGGATCAGTTCCAAGAGTGGCTCACGCTACGCTGATGAGACATTATTTACCTAGAACGGATCTGCGTGATATCGCGATGGAGGCGGGTCAGTTAGAGGTGCCGAGGATAGAGAGGAATCTGAGGGGGCTTTATACTGTGGCTTTGATTGCTCCTCTTGTTGGTTTGCTTGGGACGGTGAATGGTTTGATCGAGACATTTGTGAAGATGAGTAATAGTAGTGGATTGAGTTCTAATCTGTATGCGAAAGGGATCTATGAGGCATTGATTACTACTGGCTTGGGTTTGTTGGTGGCAGTGCCTACGTATTTATTTTATCTGTATTTTGTGGGTAGAGCGAAGCGTTTGGTACATAGGATCGAACGTGGTGCGATAGAGATAGTGAATATCATTTGTGATGAGCGAGAGGGGCCCAGAGAGTTGAAAGAAGTTGTAGTTGAGAGTTCTGTTGATTTAGCGGGTGAGAAATCTAAAAAGGTAAAGAAATGAAGCTTGAAATGTCATTACCACAGCGTCCTGGATTGATATACACAATGCCGGTGTTAGATATATTGGTTTTGGTGTTGGTCTTTCCGTTGTTGGGTTCGGCTTTTACTACTGATGCGGGGATAGAGCTGAGTTTGCCTGATACTGGGCATCGGTTTGATAGGATGGAACATAGTATTGTGGTGACTGTGAAGGGGGCTGATGAGAAGCAGATCTATATTAACCGTAAGCTAGTGAAGGAGCGTGATATGTTAGGTGAGCTGGCTAAGGAGGCAGTGAGCTGGCAGAGTGGAGGAGCTGTGGGGATTATTTTGAGGGTGGATGAGCGAGTTCCGAGTGGCTATAAGACGCGTATAGGTGATCAGTTGTTAGCAAAAGGATACAAAGTTTATGATGCGGGGAATCCAGCGAGTAAGTAATGCTATTTTCTAAGAATAAAAAGCTACAAGGTGATAGGGATGCTGGACTGGTGTTCCGTTGGCGAGGTGGGTATAGGTCTAATCGAGGGGGGGCAACGATAGCATTTTTTCTGACTTCGATGATCTTTGTTGGCGGGTTTGTTATGCTGAGTGTCTATACGAAGCCAAATACGATTCCGAATAGATATAGGGCTAGGATGATTCAGTTAGGGGAGGTTGATGATGATCTTATATGGAGGATAGAGAAGAATTCGCCTAGCCTTCCTGGGTTGTTAGGTGATGAGGATGAGAGGAGTGAGATTAGGGTCGATAATCTGTTCAAGGAGGAGATTAATGAGACGCAGATCAGTCGGTATCTATATGAGGATGTGGAGATGAAAGAAATCGAGATTGATAGTGGAGAGGTTTATTTGCTTCGTACACAGTCAATGCCTTCATTGGGGAGATTGGTTGATCATGATTATATTCAGGAGGGTAGTGATGAGCAGGTAAAATGGAGGGTGGTAGTTACAGCTGATTCTGTCTTGAAAGCAAGGTTGCCTGATGATTTAGAATACTATGATAGGGTTCCAGAGGAGTGGCATGGTTTGTCAGTTAGGCTGATCGTGGCGGTTGATGATGAGGGTAAGGTTTTTAGTGTGAATAGTGTTGATTGGAGCGAAGGCGGGGAGGCGAAGATACTTGAGAACTGGGTTTACACGATTCCGTTTAAAACGGTAAAGGATAAGTCTAAGAGGCC
>JALZVD010000302.1 GCA_023300205.1 Akkermansiaceae bacterium
GCCTGGGAGGGTGGTGGTTTCTTTAGGAACTTCTGATACTTTTTTTGCGGCGATGCCTGCTGTAGTGTCTGATCCTGAGGGGTGTGGCCATGTGTTTGGGAATCCTGTGAATGGCTCGATGTCGTTGCAGTGTTTTGTGAATGGTTCATTGGCGCGTGAGGCGGTTAAGGATAGGTTTGGCTATGACTGGGATGCGTTCACGCGGGCGTTTGAGAATACGGCTTGTGGGAATGATAGGAAGTTGATGGTGCCATTTTTCAGTCCTGAATCTAGTCCTAGGGTGTCACTTGAGGCTCCTTTGTTAGAGGGTGGTGATGATTTTAATGACTGGAGGGAGGCGGATGCGGCAGTGCGCGCGTGTGTGGAGGGGCAGTTTATGAATATGAAGCTGAGGACGGAATGGATGGGGCTGAGGACGGAGGTGATTTACTTGACGGGTGGGGCTTCTAAGAATGATGCGATTGCGCAGGTAGTGGCGGATGTTTTCCAGTCGAGAGTGGAGCGGTTTGCGGTGAGTGGCTCAGTGGGGCTGGGTGCTGCGATGCGTGCTGCTAGTAATAGCCTGGGTAAAAACATAGCGGATCTTGAGGCACAGTTTTGTGAGCCAGATACGCGTAATGTGATGCTGCCTGTGGCTGATGCTATTGTGTATGAGGAGGCAGGGAGGGCGTGGGAGGATCTTTGTGGTTCTTCTGATTCTGTTATTAGCTAGAGCGTTGGAGTCGTTTAAATTCTGAGGGTGAATCAACAAGGGGATGTATTATTTAGGATAAGAGGGTGCAAATATCTGGGCAAAGTGGGGTTGTTTTGTTAGAAAATGGACATGGAAGATGAACCTATGTTGAAGATCCGTTCGCGGACGGATTGTCCTTGCGGGAGTGAGGAGATTTATCACGACTGTTGCCGTCCTTATCATATTGGTAAGGCGAGCCCGGCTACGGCTGAGTTGTTGATGCGTTCGCGCTACTCGGCATTTTTCTTTAGGCTGGTGGATTACTTGGTGAGTTCTACTCATCCTGATGTGCGTGAGAAGAATCTACGTGAGGCACTGGATGAAGTGGTGCATGATATGTTGTGGCGCAGTTTGCATATTGTGAGTAAGAGTAAAGGGACTGCGGAGGATAAGAAGGGGAAGGTGGAGTTTATTGCTCAATACCATTGTGATGATGAGTTCCGTGAGCTGCATGAGAACTCGCGCTTCAGGAAGTATAAAGGGCAATGGAAGTATGTGGATGAGAAAGGTTAGTAGATGGATATGTGTGAGGATAAGATTTTAGTTTTTACGCGGATGGGCGCGGATGGGTTTGATGATTTCATGGGAGATCCTGAGGTGGTGATCGCTACGGTGGAGGATATGGGTTTTGATCAGGAGGAGATATTGAGTTCGATGACCGCTGGTGATCCTGGGCAGTTGATCCAATTGATGGAAGGGCGCTGGAGTGGAGAAGGGGTGAATTTTGCGTTTGAGAATCTGTGGAGTAATCTGTTAGGGAAGTTTCCTGAGAATAGAATACTCAATATGATTCTTAAGGAGGGGCGGCATTCTCAAATCCATACTGAGTATGGTGAGATACGAGTCCTTAGTGTAGATCAAGTGGTTCGGGCTAGTGATGGATTGGCAAAGATGGCTATGTTTGATGTGGTTATGGGGGATGAAACTGATTCTATGTTAGAGGATCTTTTTCCGGCGTTGCAGAAGTTCTTTAGCTATGCCGCTGAAGCGGGAGATTTTGTATTAGTGAGTTGGATTTAATTTGAGCAAATTGAGGAATTCGGTGTAAGTTGAGTAGTATGGTATTTCTTAAGGCAAATAAAGCAGAGGGGTCTTTCTTAGGAAGGGGGACTCATGTGTGGCTTGAAGTAAGGAATGAAGATGGCGAGAAAACGACTTTTTCAGGGGCGAAGAGTGGTAAGCTATTGCACGTGGTTACCGATTATAAGCGTGATTATGATAGGGGTCATGACCGAGGGATATTGGAAATTTTAAGACCGGAGGGAATGGATGAGAAGGTGTGGGGAGAGGCTGTGATTTCTGCCGCTGAGGAGGTACAGGCTGAGATGCATGGTAATTTTGCGTTTAATGGCTTTTGGCCATGGGGGGAAACTCGTTCAGGTATGCCTAGGTCTAACTGTTGTTATGTAGCTTCCGAAATAATCAGACGTGCTGGAGGAGAGATTCCTAGCGGCCAGATACGCGGAGTATTACCTGGGTTGGGCCGAGGTTTGGAAGATTATTTATAGTCGCCGATGAAGGTTCCTTCTGGGGCTTCAGGCAAGAATTCATGCTCTGCGATAAAACAATCTGAGCTTTCTAGAGACTGGACGAAATTCTGCTGATTGACGTTGAAGTTAAAGAAGCTGTGGGTACCTTGTTTGAATGGATAGAACATACAGATGTTTTTCTTACGCTGCATTTTCTTAGTGAATTGTTCGATAGTAGCAATAGGAGTGCTCTGATCTGATGCTCCATGATAGAAGATCATGGGTGGGGCATTTCGTTTAATACAGCGATTGGGACTGGTTTTGATCGCTTCTTGTTTGTCTTCGAAAAGCTCGTAAGCCGCGCTTTTCTTTGTAGTGTCGATGATGGCGCTGTATAGAATGAGAGCATTTGGACGACTGTCAAATATTCCATTGTCTTCTACATCTGTATTGATAGCAGCGCAAAGGGCAATGTGGGCGCCACTGCCCGCACCGCAGGCAATGATTTTGTGTGGATCGATTCCGACAAAAGCGTGGTTTTCACGAAGCCATAAGATGAGAGATTGAGCATCTTCAATAGACTCTTTAGGAGTTGAGTTGTGGAGTGAAGATACGCGGTATTCTGCTAGGACAACGACCGCTCCTCGGATAACGAAATGTAGGGCTTGAGGAGCAAACTGACTCACCATTTGATTGTCCCATTTACCACCATGATAGAAGACGATCACCGTACGCTGTTCATCTTCTTTAAAATCTTCAGGATAAAGGAAATGGGCATCGAGTTTAGCTGGCTCACCTGTATTAATATCTAGAGAATCTAGATTTTTATATGTGTGTATAACTTCACCCTTGAGTAGTTCTTGCTCGCGCATGAGTAGGGTGGGTGAGTTATTTTCGATAATGGTTTCTGGCTCCATGATTTGTTTAGGGAGGGTGAAGTTGTTCGTTTATTTTGTAAACGATGTTTTTTTATTTTCTATCCTATCGTTTAAGTGCCAATGTTGGTGTATGAATAAACGATTACTTAATCTGTGCACTGTTTTACTTGCTTTTATTTCGATGAATCTAAAGACAGAGGCTCAGGCTAATATAAATGGACCGCTGAAAATACAACTTGAAGGTGTATACATGCAGTGGCGCACGGCGATGATCAAGAAAAATTACAACTTATGGGCTCAATATACGGCTAAGCATAGGCAACAGCACATTAAAAATAGAATTGTTTCTGAGCAAAAGGCATTTCCTGCATGGGTTTTTCAGGTTCCAGTGGCTCCACCAGCTATTATAGGGCTTAAGCCTTTGAGTGTTTCATCTGCTGGGGCGACTGCGACAGCGGTGTATTTTGGTAAGGTTGATTTTGGTGTGGGAGGGAATCCTACAGAGAACATTCTATTGCTGAATTTCATCAACGAACAAGGGCGTTGGAAGTATGATAAAGCTGAGTTTATCCGTTTAAATGAATTAGCAGATGTACGTAAGAAGCTAAAAGGAGGAGATTTGACTTATATCAGACAGAAGGATTTCCAGCCTACAGGAATGGTTCCTAAGATGCCGATCGCTGTTAGACCAGCGAAATATATAGCAAAGGTTTATGCTTTTTGCCCTGGTAGGGAGGTGAAGATGAAGGTGAATAAAGTGTCTGACCACAGATTTCAAAATACGAAGGTGTCTGAGGTTGTCTTAGGTGGGGGCTTGGACGGGCTGAATGAGGTGCAGTTTGCAACGAAGTCATTGGAGGGTAGCACAGGAAAAGAGGCTCTCTGTATTCGTGTTTATTTGATGTCGACAGTGAAGGGGGTGAATCCGATTAAAGTTTATGAATACTTGGTTAAAGAGGGGGGAGCGGTGAAACAATTTGGTGGTGCAAACTTCACGATAAACCAGGCAGAGATAAATAAGCTTAAGGGGCAGTAGCCTAGAAATAGCTTATCTAGTGTCTTATGATTTGTGTTATAGGTAATGTAAAAGGTAATGTAAAAAATAATCAGGATTTTATTTGAATTCATCAGCAAGGTCACTAGTATACAAACTTATCTATGAAAACCATGATCAAACTCTTCGCTATGGCTCTATTCGCAGTTCAGTTCACCTCATGTTGTAACTACAACAAGACAGGTAGCATTTCTGGGGAAAAGACAATTTTAGTTAATGAAAGTAATGGCTCTAAAGGAGGCATGACTACTGTCGAGAAAATAGTAAAGGTGAACCACGATTGTAATACGTGTGGATCATCTTACTGTCCTAAGCCACAGTGCTGCGGCATCATCAACAGGAGTGTGACTTCACGTGCTACAGGTCAATCAGGAACAGGAGAGCCACACATTGGTTTGATTCCTACAATGAAGACATTGGCGCCATAGTTTTTGGAGTACTCTTTTTATATACTTTCATATAACAATACATACTAAACACACACACCTACGAAATAACGCTCACTTGGTTCTGCCGAGTGAGCGTTGTTTTTTTTTAGAGTCGTAGAGTTTTGTAATCTAAGATTGATGGAGAAAATAGCATATAATCCTTGCTCAAAGACTCATTTTCTAAGAGAACTATTATCATTAATTAACTTAATCCACTCAATAGAAATTTATGTCAGTAAAAATAGAAATGCCGAAGCTCTCGGACACGATGACAGAAGGAACTCTCCTTTCTTGGAATGTATCAGTAGGAGATGAAATAGAGATCGGTGATGTGATCGCAGAGATCGAGACAGATAAGGCATCTATGGAAATGGAAGCTTTTGATGAAGGGGTTCTAACAGAAATTCTTGTTGAGGCAGGGCAGAAAGTAGCTGTAGGGACAGCGCTCGGAGTTCTCGCAGAAGAAGGTGATGATAGCTCTGCTCCAGCGGCATCAGTTGCAGCCGCCCCAGCTAACGCGGCAGAAGCCGCTCCAGTAACATCTATTCCATCATCAGCTGCTCCGGAAACACAAGTAAATGCGCCGGCAGCTGCTCAAGCAGATGGGGGCAGAATCATCATTTCACCCCTAGCTAAGAAATTAGCAGCAGCTAGTGGCTTAGACGTTACAACTATTCAAGGAACAGGCCCTGGTGGAAGAATCACGGCGTCTGATGTAGAAAATCCTACCGTTATAGCTAGCCCTGCGAAGGCGGCTGCTAGGGTTGTAGCCGCTGTGGCACCAGTAGTCGGCGCTGTAGCCATCCCAGTAGCTGCGGCAGTTAGTTCTGTAGCTTCTAGAGTTCTCCCTAGTTCCCCTAAGGCAGTAGCAGTTTCTGCTCCTATTCAAACAGCTTCTAAGCCAGCGCCTGCATCGGCGGCGATCAGTCCAGTTGTAGCAGGGGAAGATAAGG
>JALZVD010000303.1 GCA_023300205.1 Akkermansiaceae bacterium
AGCCAAACAACACATCCTAAATGCCACAAACGCTCAACTAGAGTCTCTATCCGGAACCGTCTTTCTAACAGATCAGCAAAACCACGGAAAAGGACGCAGAGACAATCAATGGACCAGTTCACCCGGCCAAGACCTACTCTTTACCGCCGTCATCGAAACCGAACTCCCCCTAGCCCAAATCCATAAAATCGCCACCACCACCGCTCTAGCTCTAGCCATTGAATTAGAAAAAATCGGCTTCAAACCCATGATCAAATTCCCCAATGACATCTATCTAGAAAATAAAAAAACAGCAGGCATCCTTATCGAACAACGAAAGCAATTCACCCTCATCGGAGTCGGCATCAATGTGAACTCCCATCCAACATTAGAAAATTCCACCTCCCTCATCCAGAACACCCCATCAGGCTCCCCCACCCCCAGAGAAAAACTCATCGCCTCCTTTCTAACCCAGCTCACTACCCAACTCAGCCTCTCCAAAGACCACTACACAAACATTCAGCAAAATTTACAACCATTCGATCTCTTCTACGGAAAGAAAATCCAATTCACCCAAGACTCAACCACCCTCACAGGCACCGCTAAAGGCATCAGCCCAAATGGCTACTTGTTGGTAATATTAGACAAAAGTAACTCAGATGAACTTACAGAAATCCACAGTGGCCACACCTTCAGAATCATAGAAATTGACCCTGATTAAAAAATGGAGCGGGTGAAGAGATTCGAACTCTCGACATTGACCTTGGCAAGGTCACGCTCTACCACTGAGCTACACCCGCATTCATTTTTTCAGTAAATATGGATTATTTAGCGAAACCATTAGAGTTGCGCATGGAGCGGGTGAAGAGATTCGAACTCTCGACATTGACCTTGGCAAGGTCACGCTCTACCACTGAGCTACACCCGCATTTTAATGCGTTCCATATTTGTCGTTCTACATTCATCATCACCATAAAGGCAACAAGTGCAGTAGATGCGAGGCGTTTTCTACATGATCTGAGTCGATCAGCAAGCATTTTTTGTCAAAAAATCGCATTTACAAGCACCCACTAACATCTAGCTTATTCACGTGGACAAGCTCACTGAAATTATCAATTACAAGAAGGTCGAGGTGGAATCCCTCATTCCCCGCACTGCCAAACTCCGCGCAGCCGCTCTAGAGAGAAACGAGTTTAGAGGATTTAGATCCGCTCTAGACCTCGGCCCGGACAAACTCGCAGTCATTGCAGAAGTTAAGAAGGCCTCACCCTCCGCCGGTATCATCGACCCTAACTTCGACCCAGTCCGCCAAGCCCAACTGTACATCAACGGTGGAGCCAGCTGTATGTCCATCCTCACGGATGAAAATTTCTTCAAAGGACACCTCTCCTACCTCTCCAGAATAGCACGTGAGTCCCCTATCCCATGCCTCAGAAAAGATTTCATCGTCCACGAGGCTCAGATCTATGAGGCTGTTATCTCTGGTGCAGACGCCGTCCTGCTCATCGCAGCCGCAATGGATGCTGAAAAACTCAAAAAACTCTACAATATAGCCAGAGACTTTCAAATGGACGTCCTACTAGAAGTCCATGACTTACCAGAAATGGAAACAGCACTCGATATCGGAGCGGATCTCATCGGCATCAATAACCGTAACCTGAAAACCTTCACCACCGATCTAGATATCACAGAAAGACTCGTAGACGAAGTCCCTGATAACGTCATCCTAGTGAGTGAATCTGGCATCAAAAACCCTGCAGATGCACAGCGCGTCCTCAACGCCGGCGCAAATGCTGTACTAGTTGGGGAAACTCTCATGCGCGCTCATACACCAGCAACCGAAATCCACGCCTACCTGGATCTGCGCGCAACAACTGATGATACAGACTCTTCGGATCCAGATCTGATTGAAGTATAATTCCCTGCAACTTAGAACCTGATTCGGGGTTTATTCTATACTGAAACCATGCCAAAAAACAAAACCTCGAATAACAGCATATCTGACGATTCTAATGACGTTAATGTAGCACTCATGCTACGCGTTAAGGCAGGTGGTAAAGACGCGGAAGATGCCTTCCATCAATTGATCGAGCTACATCAAAATCCCGTCATAGGCACCGTCGCCAAAATGCTTGGAAATAATGCTGAAGCAGAAGACATAGCCCAACAAGTCTTCATCAGGCTATGGAAAAGCGCTCCCCGCTATAAGGTAACAGCTAAGTTCACCACCTTCCTCTACACCATCACAAGAAACCTGGTCTTCAATGAAACCAAGCGCAAACAACGCAAAAAAGAACACTCCCTGGAACAGCAAGAAGAAGAAAGCTTCACTCAGCTTGAAGACAAAGTCGCCAGCTGCCCTGACGATGAGTTACTTCAAGCCGAACTAAAAAATGAGGTCGATAAAGCAATCCAGAATCTGCCAGAAAAACAACGTTTAGCCGTCATCCTGAGACGATATGAAAATATGCCCTATGAACAGATCGCAGATGTGCTAGAATTATCAGTGCCTGCCGTGAAAAGTCAGCTCTTCCGCGCCAGAAATACACTACGCCAATCACTCAACCACTACCTTGACCAGTCATGAACAAAATCAGACCTATCCTCAGTATCCTCAGCTCTCTATGCTTCACCCAGCTCACCACCTTAGCCAAGGACACAGCCCCATCGCTACGTGCAGTTAAGATCATCGAAGGCCTAGATAGCCCGGTCTTCCTCACTGCTCCTGATAAATCTACAGACGCCCTCTACATTCTAGAGAAAGCCGGCCGTATCATGATCTATGACCGCAAAGCTAAAAAAATCCTCCCTAAGCCATTTCTAGATATCAGTAAGCAGATCAAGATCAAAATGAACGAACAAGGTCTGCTCGGTATGGCATTCTCACCAAACTACCAAACAGACCATCGATTTTATCTCTATTACACAAATACCAAAGGCGACACCCAAGTTTCAAGATTCACCCATCAACCAAACGGCAAAGCCATCAACGAAGAGAAGCTAATCACAGTCGCCCAAGATTTCAAAAATCACAACGGTGGCTGGATCGGATTTGGACCAGAAAACTACCTCTTCATCGCCTTAGGTGACGGAGGAAGCAGAAATGACCCAAAAAAACGAGCTCAAGACAAAAGCCAACACCTTGGTAAATTATTACGTATAGATGTCTCTGGTGACTATGGATACACTGTCCCTAAAGACAATCCATTCCTCTCAGACCCCAGCGCCCTGAAAGAAATCTATGCTTATGGCCTCAGGAATCCATGGCGATGTAGCTGGGACCTCAAAACCAACCAATTCTATATCGCAGATGTAGGCCAAAATCAATCTGAAGAAATTAATGCCCTCAACAACAACAAGCTAAAAGGCGCTAACTTTGGCTGGAGAGCCAGAGAAGCTACAAAACCCACTCCAACTAAATCAGTAGGAGGACCAAAACAACATGACGCCGTAGATCCCATCTTTGAATACAAGCACTCCATTGGAAGATCCATCACTGGCGGCTATGTATACCGTGGCAAAATCAAATCGATTCAAGGTCACTATTTCTATGCAGATTGGGTAATGCCTAAAATATGGAGTATCGTCTACGATGGCAATAAAGTGACCTCAACCCATGACTGGACTGATCAGTTTTCCCAAGGAGAACAGAATATATCTCTCATATCCTCTTTCGGAACAGACCCCCAAGGAGAGATCTATATCATTAGTCATAAAGGAGATATATTCTACATAGAAAAATAAATATCCATAATACAGATTTTCAAGTGACTAAATTTTGAGTTTGGCTGTCTAAATTTATGTAAGCAAAAAATAGCTTATATAAAACAACACGATTAAATTCTTATGTTTGAAATCTACCAAAGCGAAAAAACAAAAAAGTTCCACTACAGATTAAAAGCGGCTAACGGACAAATCATCCTCTCAGGCCAAGCTTATAAAGACAAACCTGACTGTGCTAGAGGTGTAGAATCAGTTCTCATCAATGGCGCAGATGAAAACCGATATGAAATCAAAGAAGCCTCAGATGGCAGAAAGTATTTCGTTCTTAAATCATCTAACAATCAAGTTATCGGTAAAAGTCAGATGTATAAGTCAGAAAGTGGCCTAAAAAATGGTATCATGTCAGTCGGTAATAACATTGCTGACTCACGTTTAAAAGTTCTCTGCTAATTTCGTTCATCATTAATAAGCAGATTGTTGTATAGATACATTGGTTAACACAACCATGCTAGTATCCCCCTTCCCCCTGTTATTCTCTGAGTAACAGGGGTTAACTATTTTTAGAAACTAACTTATGATCTTTATACCCCTCAACCTTCCCGAGAACTAGATTCTCACTCTCACCACTCCCTTACTCACTTCCGTATTCACTTCATCATCAAACTTAGAGCGTCTATGAATACTCACTAATAGACCAATAGCGACTAAAGTGAAAACCAAGTTCGTTCCTCCATAACTCACAAATGGTAGTGGTAAACCAGTGTTTGGAAGTAATCCTGTCGTCACACCAATATTCATCATCCCTGGAATAACAACCAGCCCAGTAACCCCAATAGCTAATAACCTTCCAAAAGTTTCACTTGCATAAATCGCTACCCCTATCCCATACACTGCAATGATCACGAAACAAAACACTGTTCCCAGTGTGAACCATAAGCCCAGCTCTTCACCTATCATAGGGAAGATAAAGTCAGTATGAGCAAACGGTAAATATCCATGCTTTTCAGCTCCATTCCCAAGGCCTAAGCCATCAATCCCTCCATTGCTAAAAGCTAATTTACTCCGCCACTGCTGAAGTGCCGCCCCTAGTTTGTTGGCCTCCATATCGGTGAATGACGTGATTCTGTCCCAACGGTTAGCATTCGTCCAAACCGCTAGAACTAACGCTGTCATTCCACCTACAGCACTGAAAACTAGATACCTTGCTCTTGTCCCAGCGATGTATAAAATAGCAAAGCAAGCAGCCGCTAGACCAACAGCCGTACCCATATCTTTCTCAAAAAATATCAGAGCCACTGGAACCACAATTAGAATACCAGGTATAATAAAGCCCTTTTTAAAAGTACGAGTCTCAGATTGGAAATGAGCTAAATAGGATCCCAAAGCGATGATTACTCCAAGTTTAGACACTTCTGATGGCTGGAACTGCCCAAGAACTGGCACCTTAATCCAGCGAGTCTCCCCATTAACCGTATGCTTAATCCCAGGAATATAACAGAGAGCCAGTAGCAACACGCTAAAGATAAATATCAACTTAGCATGCTTCTTAAAGAGCCGATAATCAATACTCGCTACAATACTCGCTAAAACAACACCTATCGCTGTCCAGCGTGCTTGTTTGATTAAATGTGAATACTTCGAATCCTCTGACTCCACCCACACACTAGTAGAAGCAAGCATAATCAAACCTAACACCACAAGTGCTGTGGTGCCTAAGCATATCATAATCGCATTTCTTCTACCCATAGTATTACTCGGCTAATACAGCTAAGTTATCTTGCAGGAACTTTCACTATCATTCCTATCTTCATCTTACTAGCATCCACGTTAGGATTCATATCGATAATCTCCTGCTGCTTGATATTGTAGTCTTTAGCTAGTCGATAAAAGGTATCTCCTTTTTGAATCTTATATTGTGCATAATTGGCTATCTCTCTTCTCGCTATTGGCTGACCTCTATTTGGATCGCGCTTAGGCTTGATCACACGTGGTCGTCTTGGCGCAGGCTCTACCGTAAGCACAGGATCTACAGAAGGACGCTGATTAATCTCATCACCTTGAACCGCTGGTATTTGAATTTTCGTATCACCTTCTAAGTCATAAGAACTAGGAACATCTAGATATACTGTTCCTGTATTTTTACTCGTTGTCGCGCTTGTTTCATTCGCACTCTTATTATCCAAATCATGAGCAATAGCATTACTAGTACCACTACCGTCATCTCCATTCCACTGCGTTCCCACATAGATAGCTATGATCGCAAGAATGTGAAGAACGAGAATTACCGTCAGTGCTTTTCCTATTCCCACACTTGGTACATCTCCATCTAATTCTTCTGCAGAAGCTGCAGCTGAGGCTTTTACCTTTCTCCCAACAGTCCGCGCATACATAGCGCGAAATCCTTTTTGGGTTTTCCGTTTAGTTTGTATTTTATTTTTTTTCATCTGTTTGTTCTTGGTTGGGGATTACTTTAATTTGAGCACTTCTGCTCGGAATACATCACCTCGATGTTCATACCCTCTGAACTGATCGAATGATGAAGTTCCTGGTGATAACAACACTGCATCACCCTGACTTGTTAATTTCTGACTTAGAGCTACTGCTTCTGTCAGTGTAGATACTTCATGAGTATCTATTACTTGTGAAAATAATGCCTTAAGCTGACTTGAGATTTCTCCATAGACTATCGCATGTTTCGCATGCTCTTTTAATCTTGGAAGTAAATCCGTATACTCAAGTCCTTTTTGCTTACCTCCAGCGATTAACACTACTGGCCTTGACTGACTTCTTAGTGCACTATCTAGTGCATGTAAATTTGTAGCCTTGCTATCATTGAGATACTCTACCCCATACAGTGTCCGGATAAGCTCACAACGGTGCATCGGTGGTGCAAACCCTAATAACGAAGGTAGAATATCTTCCTTTGATATCCCCACCTGCAAGCAAGCTCCAATAGCTGCCATCGCATTTTCAGCATTGTGTAGCCCTCTAAAACGTGTCTTCTCTAGCTCCAATACCTCTTCACCTTGTAAGTAAATCTTACCATCTCTCAGAAAAAAATCAGAATTTTGAGACTCGGTCGTAAAGGTAAGTGTTTCGGCTACCAGAGCTCCCACATCTTCACCCTCTCTGATAATAGCTACATCCCCCTCTCCCTGGTTCTCAAAAATCCTTAACTTAGCATTCTTATAATCTTCAATACTAGTATAACGGTCCATGTGATCTGCATCAAAGTTCATCCAAATGGCAACATCTGGTCTCAAATCTTTGATCGTTTCTAGCTGGAATGAGCTCAACTCAAGAGCTATCGAATCTGGCACCTCATCAAGCATCACCACCTCGGATAGAGGGATACCGTAGTTACCACACGCCATACAGCTCATACCATTATGGGATAGAATTTGCTGTACTAGTTCCGTAGTTGTCGTCTTACCATTCGTACCAGTAATACCAATGACTTTGCCATCATAGAACTGATAACCTAATTCCGTCTCCCCTATCACCTCTTCTGAATTCTCAGCAAATGCCGCTACATACTCTCCATAAGTATCAATCCCTGGTGAGATAACTAATAGATCACAAATTGAGCTACTACCTACTTCAATCGTTGCTTTAGCATAAGCTATAACATTCTCTGGAACATCTGTAATTTCATCGGAGGAATCAAACAGCGTCACATTCGCACCTTGAGACGCAGCAAGCTGGGCAGCTGCCCTTCCGCTTCTACCTGCTCCTAATACGTGAACTGTTTTCCCCTTAATAATCATACTAATTTTAATAATGATAACCCAACAAATGCGCAGATAATAGAAATGATCCAGAATCTGATAATCACCTGACTTTCATGCCAACCTCTAAGTTCAAAGTGATGGTGAATCGGAGCCATTGCAAAGATTCGCTTACCGCGCATCTTGAAGCTTCCTACCTGCAAAATTACAGATACAGCCTCCATCACGAATACAAAACCTATAATAACCAGAAGGAATTCCTGCTTCGTACAGATTGCCATCGTCCCAATGCTTCCACCTATCGCTAGTGATCCTGTATCTCCCATAAATACCTTTGCTGGGTGACAATTATACCAAAGGAACCCAAATGCAGATCCTGCCATCGCCATAATAAATACCGCTAACTCACTAAGCTGCGGATTGAAGGGTATATGGATTCTTGAGAAGGAAATAATATTTCCCGCCAAATAAGCAATCACAGCATAAGCAATACAAGTAGTAATCGTGCATCCACTAGCCAAACCATCAAGTCCATCAGTTAAATTCACCGCATTCGATGCTCCAATGATAATAAAGATGAAAAACGGAATCGCTAAGTAGGAAAGATCGATAATAGGTTTCTTCAATAGAGGAACACCAACTTCACTAATAGCCATATGCTCAGCCTGTCCATCTTTCCCTTTAATCCAAAATGCATTCTCCCTTGGTATCGCATCAGAATCCATCAGCTTCACTCGGTCTGTACTTGCTTTATACTCCACTTTTCCCTTCTCAGCCAATAAAGTCTCCCCATCCACACCTGTATTGAAAAATAGAAATACAGACGCAATTGCAGCAACAGCAGCCTGCCATACTAGCTTAAACTTAGAGCTCACACCTTCAGAGTTTTTCAACTTCACTTTTGTGTAGTCATCCATGAAACCCAGTGCTCCTAATCCCAGCATTACAAACATCGTCACACCAACAAACGTATTCCATATCTGTCCACAAAGTAGAACCGCTATCGTAATTGTTCCTAAAATCATCACTCCACCCATCGTCGGAGTTCCTGCTTTAGCTCCATGAAGTTCATGGAGTTTATGCACTTCTTCTGCTGTTCTAATCGGCTGTCCCACTTTAAGTGAGATCAACCTCCTAATCACCCACGGTCCTAACATTACAGAAAGACCAAAGGCAATCAGACACGCCAATGCAGCACGTACCGTTAGATACTTGAATATATTCAGGAAACTAAATGTCTCTGCCCATGACGCACCTGCTAGGTTCGCCTCATTCCACCATTGATAAATTAAATATAACATTGCTTAGTTTGTTTTTGAAAATGCTTGGTTCATAATTGTTTCCATTCCTGCTGATCGGCTCCCTTTAAAGAGAACCACGTCCCCGCTTTCGCAAGTATTCTGCAGCCACTCAGCTGCATCGTCTCGTTGATTAAAATGTATTGCTTCACCTCCTGCTGCAAGTGCACCTTTCATAATGCCTGATGCTTCCTCACCTACAGAAACAGTAAATATCTCTCTCCTCGCTGCTAACTTACCCACTTCTTCGTGAGCTCTATCAGCATGCTCTCCTAGCTCAGCCATATGCCCTAAAACCACATACTTCCTACCCACAGTTATCTCAGCATCATTCAGCTCAGACAAAGTATCAATAGCTGCCGTCACTGACTCAGGATTCGCATTGTAAGTATCGTCAAAAATAGTCACCCCATTACTCTCAAATGCTTTTAACCTACCACTCGTTAGAGACGTGTGGTTCAAACCAGCAGCTATTTCAACAGCGGTCATCCCTAGCATGTGCCCTGCACCACCTGCAAGAAGTGCATTAGCCACCATGTGCCTACCGACCACTGGTAAACTTACCCTCACAGGATCTTGCCCCTGAATGATCAAATCAAACTCTGAACCAAGTGCGGTCATCACTAAATGATCAGCTCTAACCACCCCTCTACCATTTCCTACAACCAAAGTCTTAGCCTTCGTTCTCGTAGAGAAATAATCGATGTATTCACAAGCAGCGGAAACAATAAACGTTCCTTGTTCCGGCAAGCACCTTACAAGCTCGCCTTTTTCCTCTGCAATAGCTTCTATACTACCCATAAATTCAATATGAGCAGTCCCTATGTTAGTAATAACTCCAATATCAGGCTGAGCAATACAGCAAAGCGGGGCAATCTCACCCGGATTACTCATACCCATTTCCCAGATACAAACTTCATGTTCACCCTCGGTCGCCAAGATACTTAGCGGCAGTCCAATGTGATTATTAAAATTCCCAACAGTCGCTGACACCTTATATTTCTCACCAATCACCGACTTCATGAAATCCTTAGTACTAGTCTTACCATTAGAACCGGTGATCCCTATCACTTTAATATCCAAACTACGGCGATACCAAGCTGCAAATTGTTGTAACGCAGTTAACGTATCTTCTACTTTAACAACAGTCGTACTTCCCAGATCCACCCCCTCAGGAATGCGACTCACCACGATAACTTCTGCTCCCCCATCCACTGCTTGCACTAGGAAATCATGCGCATCAAAACGCTCACCCGCCAGCGCAAAAAACACACAGTTAGATCCGATGTTCCTAGTATCTGTAGACACAGATTCGACCAAAGCATCTTCCGATCCTTGATGAATAGTTCCTCTCACAGCTGTGAGTAATTGCTTAACGGGGGTCGCGTTCATTGTTATCTGGTTTTGGGAATTTCTTAGCGTTATCTTCCTGCTCCTTCACCTTCGCCATGCGCTCTTTAAGGTCGCCTACACGGAAATCGTTTAGCACCCTTTTAGCCACAGCTCTATCATCAAATTTCACCGTCTCAGTAGCAAATTCCTGATACGTCTCATGCCCTTTACCTGCGATTAAAACCGCATCGCCAGGTCTCGCAAAATTCACTGCAGCTTCGATCGCCTCAGCTCTATCTACTACCACATGATATCTCTTACCAATCATCCCAGCTTCAACCATCTTGATGATCGCCTCAGGATCTTCGCTACGTGGATTATCAGAAGTCACAATACAGAACTCACTATTCGCAGCTGCTGCCTCACCCATCAATGGACGTTTCTTATTATCCCTGTCACCACCACAACCAAAAACAGTGATTAAATTCCTAGGATCAAGCTCACGCATAGTAGCACAAGCATTCTTGAGCGCATCTGGTGTATGTGCATAGTCCACGAAGACACTCATACCATTCACATTACCCACATTCTCCATACGTCCTGGGACTTGTGGAGCTTCAGCCAGTGACTTCACTGCGTCACGCACCTTCATGCCTGCTGCCGCACATGCGGTAATCGCACTCACCACATTGTAAACATTGAACTTACCTATCAAAGGCACCTGAACTAGATAAGACTTCTCTTTCACATCAAGCTGGAACGAAGTCCCCTTGAATGTCTGACGTATCTTAGAGAATTTAAAATCACTATGGGCATTCATCCCATAAGTCCACACTGACATACGTCCATCGATTTCCTTCACCATCCGCCTACCATAGTTATCATCCGTATTAATAACAGCCACAGACTTTTTCTCACTACCTGCATCCTTCATTGCTATCATCTGCTCAAAGAGAGCCAACTTAGCTTTAAAATAATGATCCATAGTACCATGGTAATCCAAATGATCCTGAGTTAGATTAGAAAAAACACCCACATCAAAGTTCACACTGCCCACACGCTGCTGCTCTAACCCATGAGAACTTACCTCCATAGCTACTCCACGGCATTCGTTAGTAGCCATCTGCCTCAGTAATTGATGAAGCTTTACCGCTCCAGGCGTTGTATGAGTAGCGTCAAAATCGCTTAGCCCATCATCAAACTTGATCGTCCCTAACAAGCCTGCTCTTCTCCAAACATCCTTCATAATGTGGTGAATAAGATATGTCGTAGTTGTCTTACCATTCGTTCCAGTCACACCGATCACTTTAAGTGCGTCTGATGGATAGTCATTCAAGGTATTCGCTAACTCTGCGAGCACCATCTTAGTTCTCTTAGCGTGAACCCAAGCCACTTTACTCACCTGCTCAGCGGTCGGTGCAGACTCAGCGACAATCGCTACAGCACCTAACTCAATCGCCTTATCGATATATTGATGCCCATCTACGCCACCAGGAACAGCAACAAATAGAGCACCCGCTTCTACCTCTCGGCTATCAGCGGTGATAAAACTTACCTCTACTCCAGCATCTCCTGATACAACTGGATTTTCTAGGTTCTTGATAATCTCGTTTAATTTCATTGTATTTTACCCAAGGAAGCTCGCACTTCCTCAGTTGGTGTTAAATTTCTGTAAGCAGCGATCTGCTTCATGGTTTCTCTCCATATCGGAGCAGCCACTGTGCCGCCTCCGAAGTTATAATCTTTCTTTGCTCTTGGTTCTTGGACCACTACTACACAGACAAATTGAGGCTTCTCTATCGGTAACATCCCTGCAAAAGACACGGTCTTTCTCGTTTTACTATATGCTTTAGCTTCGTTATCCCAGATCTCTGCTGTTCCAGTTTTCCCCCCTTCTGTATGCCCTTCTACGTCTGCTCTAGTTGCTGTTCCGCCTTCTTCAACCACACTTTTAAGCGCTTGTCTACAGTCTCTCGCTGTTCTTTCACTGATCACTCGGCTAATTACTTCTGGCTCATATTCCACCACAGTTTCACCTAAGTAGTTTTCCACTCTTTTGATCACCCTAGGCTTCATCAAATTCCCTCCATTTGCTATCGCACAATAAAAATTAGCAATCTGCATCGGAGTAACTCGGAGTGCATAACCAAATGAGTATCTTGAAAAATCCACCATATTACCACTATCGCGAACTAACCCATCACTCTCTGAACCCAAGCCGACTCCAGATTCTTTGCCAAAACCAAATGCCTTCACATAGCCCATGAACTTTCGGTAACCCACCTGCTTAGCTAACATATACGTCCCTATGTTATTTGACTTCTTAGCAATCTCCCAAACCTTCAGATATCCTTTTCCATGCTCATCTCTGACACTAAACTTCGGAGAAGAGTTTCTATAGAATCCGTTATGACACCAGACCTTATCATTTAACTTCCTTACACCTTCATTCAGCGCCGCAGCTATCGCCACAAGCTTGAAAGTAGAACCAGGCTCATACTCACCTTGAAGTGCAAAATTGAATTCACTCGTCATAATCCCTTTACGAGTTGCCAGATTATAATGCGGTCTACTTGCTATACCTAGAACTCCCCCAGTATTAGGATCCATGACAATAATCGTAGCCCTCACAGGATCATACTCCTTCACTGCTAGATCCATCTGCTCATCAACAATCGCCTGAACTCCCATATCAATAGCTAGCTGAACATTATTGCCATTGATTGGAGCATGGACACTTCCTTTATGAGCAGGCATCACCTCACCCGATAAATCCCGCTTTTCCTTCTTATAACCATCTTGCCCAGATAAACTCTCCTCACACGCTTTCTCCACACCAGCTTTACCCACGTGCTTCTCATCTCCTTTAGCATGTGTTGAGTAGCCAGTAACATGAGTCAAAAGCTCTGGAGAATTATGAAACCTCTTCATACTTTCAGTAAATCGAAATCCTTTAATACGTTTCTTAGTGATTAACTCCTTAAGTCGAGACGCTATATCCGGAGCTATATCCTTTACAATCACTTTGTCAGCCATACTCCGCCCCTCAATACCAATCAACTTCTTAAGCTCATCTTTCGTCATCCCTAGTGGCGTTGATATTTCTCCACATGCATAATCTAAATGACGATCCACAATCCACTGCCTATCTTTACTTTTATTCAGAAGCTTGCGACTCCTAAGCTTAATATTACGGCCTCGTGTCTTCTCATCCCACTCATGCCACTCAGGAGTTTTACTCAGTTGCTCACAAGCCACACCTCTTACCACCGTGCGGACCTCCTTGATGTGGTATTTATCTACAATGAGAGTCTTTGAAATAATACTCTTCGCAATCACCTCACCATTACAATCTACGATCGTTCCTCGCTTAGCAAGTAACGGATAAGTCTTTTCGTAAGAACTACCAGCCCTCTTAGCATACTTATCACCGTCTACCACCTGCAGGAAATACAGCCTCACAGATAACGCACTAAGCCCGATCACTAAGATCAGGCAAAGTTTCAAACATCGTGTGTGAGTCTGTTTATCCATGATTAAAATTTACGGAACATAATCCGGCGCAATTGTTGCTGCTAGTTCACCTGAAGATTTACCCCCAGGATCCACTATCTCTAACTGACTAGGATCCGTCTCTCTCAGCTGAGATCCACGTGATAGCAAATCTTCCTTCATAAGGTAACGGTCTAAATTTCTATCTATTTTCACATTAGTCATACTCACCCCAGCATAATATTCATCGATCTCCTTCTGAGCAGCATCTATTTTGCGAGCCGTATCAATTTCCTTGTTAGAGGCATAAACATGCATAATCCCTCC
>JALZVD010000304.1 GCA_023300205.1 Akkermansiaceae bacterium
TAAATGGAGATGCTACACATGACTATGGTGTAGCGGATACCTACACCGTTGCGATAAGAGGAGATTTTCCTAGGATCTATTTTGCCAATTTAGATTCGTTTGTTAATATTAATTTGTTCAGAAGTGATGCTGATAAAATACTGAATGTAGAGCAATGGGGAGATATAAGTTGGGCATCTATGGAGGATGCTTTTGAGGGATGTGGTAATCTTTTAGAAGTGGATAGCGCTTCACCCGATTTGTCGAATGTTTTATCGATGCATAGTATGTTTCGAGGAGCCATTAATTTTACTTCAGACTTAAATGATTGGCAAATAGGTACTGTGACAGATGTAAGTTTCATGTTTGATGGAGCTTCAAATTTTAATGGGACTATATCAGATTGGGATGTGAGTAATGTGATTAATATGAGAGCGATGTTTGAAAATGCTACAAATTTCAATTCAGATATTTCTGCTTGGGATGTGAGTACAGTGACGAATATGAGCTTTATATTAAGAGGGTGCAGCAGCTTCACTTCAGATATTTCCTCCTGGGATGTACGTATGGTGAATGATATGCAGGCTATGTTTGCATTTGCCAGCAATTTCACTTCAGATATTTCCTCCTGGGATGTAAGTAAAGTAGCTGATATGCGTTTTATGTTTTTTGAAGCAGAAAATTTCACTTCAGATATTTCCTCCTGGGATGTAAGTAAAGTAACTGATATGGGTTTTATGTTTTTTAGAGCAGAAAACTTCAATGCGAATATTTCCTCTTGGGATGTGAGTAATGTGATTGATATGGGAGGGATGTTTCAAAGCGCGGCATCATTTAATCAGAATTTAGCGACTTGGGACTTGGGGAGTATCTCCGAAAACCCAGATCCTGATAACGTATTTGATGATTTAGTAAAAAGTATGCTCAGTAACTCTGGTTTGTCCCGATCAAACTATGAGTCCAGCCTGCTAGGCTGGGCGAACAACCCGAGAACGCCAACCAGCCTCACCTTAGGAGCAGTCTCTTTAGAATACTGTGATGAAACAGGAAGAAACGAACTCTTAGCTAAAGGATGGACCATGGTAGGAGATATAAGAAATAAGCCACAAGATATTGCTATCACAGGAGGTACAGTATTGACTTGCGATAGTCCAATATCCACACTTAGTGCTTCGAGTAGCACGATAGATGTATTCTATATTTGGACCAATTCTTTGGGAGATATTGTATCCACTGACATCAATTTTGATGTGCACTTACCCGATACATATTCGCTTATTGTTTCGAGTAACGATAACGGCTGTTCTGATACTATTTCTATTGAGATACCAGCAGACCAAATAGCACCTTCTATAACGGTGCCATCGGATCTGACATTATCATGTGATCAGCCTAGTGCAGAATTGATAGGGCAATCCGATGTTCAAGATGTCACCTATTTATGGGAGTTACCTGATGGTAGTACGCGTACGGGTGATGTCATAGACGCCGATCAGGCCGGAGCCTATGAGCTGACGGTAGAAAATAATGCGAATGGTTGTGCGACTACCGCCACTGTTAACGTGGCTAATGACAGTGACGTCCCATTAAATATAATGACGGCAGTAGATGATTTGACTTGTACCGTAACGACTACTCAGCTGAATATTGTCAATCCCAGTAACGAGTATACCTACGAATGGATGGATACAAACGGGCAGCCCTTACAAGGAGAATCTCCAACAGTCTCTATAGCAGGAACCTATACTTTGATCACCACGAATACTTCGAATAGTTGTACAAATACGAGTCAGGTAGAAGTGCTGTCGGACACAGAAGTACCAATCGCCAATGCGGGCGAGAATCAAGATCTATTAATTGGTACATCGCTTTTACTAGATGCAATCAATTCTTCAGAAGGACCGGAATTTTTGTACTCGTGGACTGGGCCAAATGGTTTTAGCGCAGTAGGTCAAACCGTAATGATAGATTTAGGGGGTACTTATACCTTGACAGTAACGAATCAAAATAACGGTTGTACAGCTACAGATCAAATAGATGTCCTAGAATATGAAGCCTCCTTTGGTGTAGTATTTATGGATACGATCCAAGCTAACTTTAATGAAACCGTAGTAGTGGATGTAAAAGTTAATGGTTTTAGGAGAAAGAATAACTTTGATTTTGAAGTAAGATTCGATCCTACTAAGTTTGAGTTTGTTGACGTAGTCAGCACCACAAATGAGCTAGGAGCCTATTCTGTATCGGACATTATTTCACAACCAGAAGGGCGTATTACTACCTTCTGGGATGCTGATCCCGGAGAGGTCAAAAACATCCAGGATGGAGATGCGCTTTTTTCGTTTAGACTCTTGGTTAAGACAGAAGATTGTGGCGAATTTCCTTTAGTCTTTGGTCCATCTCCTTTGTCTATTGATCCATTGAGTAGGTCTTTCCCAGATCAATCTATAGATGGTCTTATTCAAACCAATCATATAGATGGGCAACCTTGTAATGATCAAGAGTATACTTGCGGTGAAGTAGATGGTTTCTTCTTCTCGAATATTATTACACCAGGTGCACGAGATGGAGAGAATGATGAATTGAAATTCAGCACCGAAAATATAGTAGAAAATAGCAAATTGACAATTCTCAGTAGATGGGGCAACGTCGTGTACAAAAAAAACAACTATACCAATGATTGGTCCGCAGATGGCCATCCGGCTGGCGTATACTTTTATATACTAGAATTAAAGGACCAGGGGTTTACTTGTAAAAAAGCACTCACTGTAATAAAATAAAACAAGATGAAAAACGGGATACGATATTTAAAGACAGTCTTAACTACAGTCAGTGTTAGCTTTTTATTTTTATCCACTTGCTGGGCACAACAAGGGCAAACCTGGAGCTCGTATTATGAAAACGGATTTGCCTTCAATCCAGCTTTGACGGCTTATTGGGATAATGTGGAATTGACTGCTAGCCATCGTAAAGAATGGACAAGTTTTGATGGAGCACCTGTAAATACCAGCGTAGGTGTCCAGATTCCTATTTTGACTAAAGACTTTATCAATACTTCTGCAGTGGGTGCGTTTGTCGATAATGACATAGTAGGACCAATAGAGTCGATAGGTGCTAAGCTTACCTACGCCTATCGAATAGTACCTAATTTTCAAGGAAATAAACTTGATCAACTAAAGATTGGTGTTGGCTTGAATGTCAGACACAAACGTTTCAATATGAACAATATTCAAGCCTTTGATGGCCTTACCGACGATTTGTCGATTAATTTAGAAGAAACGAACCCTTATAGTTTTAGTGGCTCTATTGGCTTTTTTTATATTAGTACGGATGT
>JALZVD010000305.1 GCA_023300205.1 Akkermansiaceae bacterium
GATACAGAAAAAGTGATAACGCAGAAACGATTTTACACCAGTAGTCTGGACACATCAGCGGAAGAGTAGGAAGGGATGATAAGAGGCTATTGGAGTATAGAGAATCAGTGTCACTGGGTATTAGATACATTGTCTCGGGGAGATCATCATCAAACCAATACAAAGAGAGAGGCTCGGAATATGGGTATCTTTTGAGGGATAGTGCTCAATGTCTTAGATACGAATAAAGTTTTGGTTAAGAAGTCATTACCGGAGAATAGAATACACGTTTTCGGGAATTCGAGGTATTGAGGGCAATTGTTCTCCCTATCTTGAACATCTTGGTTACTTTAGTTCAGATTTAATTTGACTCATATTATTTTGGGTGTATGTATCTGACACACACCCCAACTATAAACATATGAATAATAAGATAACAATTAAAAAAATAGCAATTACTTTTATCTCTCTAGCTGGTATATCGTATGCTCAAAGAACTCCTACTCCTCTGACAGGAGAGGCCTGGGAGTCTTTAGTAATTACAGGATCTGAGTCAGCAGAGGTAGTATTTCCTCTAGATAATCAGAGTTCCCAGTCATACACCGCATATTTTGCTGATTCTGCAGATGCTCCAGGAACTATTCGTGAGGAGTGGACAGGCACAGTTACGACTGAGGTTACCGCCGTTAGTTCAGGTACTGGTGTTGATAGTGCCAGTGTTTTGAACACTTCTACTGATTTACGATTAGGTAGTGTTGGCTTCATTGCTGACATTAAGCCAATATATTTTCCTCATACTGAAGAGCTAACGTCTGCGGGGTTAACTAATGTTTATAATCTTGAATATGATTTCACCGGGCTAAAAAATGGCTACTTACCATCTGGGACTTTAATCTATGTTAGAGATATTGATGGTGTAGGAGCAAATACTGAACTTCTTAGTATTGCGGCTACCCCTCTAGTCAATACCAGAGCAGCAGCATTTGAAATTTATTACAATGGCTCAGTTACAGGTGAGACTCATTATGATGTTACATCAAATGTTCTGTCTGTGAATAACTTAGGTTCTGCGGATCAGCCTAGCCAGACTGTTGCTTGGCTGACGACTAAGGATATTACTTCTTTTAGTGTTGATGCTTCAGCTCTTAGAAATAATGGCTCGTTTCAGTTTGGCTTTGCAGCTCCTGTTCCAGAACCTTCTAGTACAGCTTTATTAGGTTTGGGTGCTCTAGGTTTACTCGCTCGTCGTAAAAGATAACAGTGAGGTATACTGAAGGTAACCATAGGTTGTTTTAAAGACTAATAATTTGAACCTACTCTGATATTTTCAGGGTAGGTTTTTTATTGGTTTTACGGGCTATGTGCTAAGATTATTTGGATGTTTATTTTCTGAGTTTATCTCATTCAACCAATAAATTAATACAATTCATGTTCTCTGTGGTCTAAATATAGGAGATAGGGAAGAGATGGGGGCTTTTGTAATAATGCATTTATAATACGCAATTTCTTCTTGAAATATAGGTGTTTTCGTAGAGGATTCGCCCATAAATGAAACTATATTTAGAATATTTACAGGAGATAGAGGAGCGTAAGGCTGAGGGACTGAATCCTAAGCCTATTGACGGGGCTGAGCTTTTGAGTGAGGTGATCTCGCAGGTGAAAGATGAGGGTAATGAGCATAGGGCTGCGTCACTTAACTTTTTCATTTATAATGTGCTACCGGGGACTACGAGTGCTGCTGGTGAGAAGGCTCAATTTCTTAAGGAGATCATTCTTGGGGATTCTAAGGTAGAGGAAATTTCTCAGGCGTTTGCGTTTGAGTTGCTATCTCATATGAAGGGGGGGGCTTCTATGGAGGTGCTGCTGGATCTGGCTCTGAATGATGGGGTAGATGCTTCTATTGCGAAGCAGGCTTCTGATGTGCTTAAGACGCAGGTATTTCTC
Source organism: Akkermansiaceae bacterium (assembly GCA_023300205.1). GTDB lineage: Bacteria > Verrucomicrobiota > Verrucomicrobiia > Verrucomicrobiales > Akkermansiaceae > Rubritalea. Next base: position 1,924 of record JALZVD010000305.1, read on the forward strand.
TATGAGGCTGATATGGAGCAACTTGAGTCTGCATATAAGGCGGGTAATGCTATCGCTAAGGATCTACTTGAGAGTTATACGAAGGCGGAATTTTTCACTAAGCTTCCTGAGGTGGAAGAGGAGATCAAGCTGGTGACTTATATTGCTGGTGAGGGAGATATTTCTACGGATTTACTTTCTCCTGGTGGTGAGGCGCATTCACGCTCAGACCGTGAGCTTCATGGTCAGTGCTTTATTACGAAGGAGGCGCAGCAGGAGATTTCTGATCTTCAGTCTGCTCATCCTGATAAGCGCGTGATGTTGATTGCGGAGAAGGGGACGATGGGAGTGGGGTCATCTAGGATGTCTGGTATTAACAATGTGGCTCTGTGGGCTGGTAGACAGGCGAGTGCGTATGTTCCGTTTGTGAATATTTCACCTATTGTGGCGGGAACGAATGGGATTTCACCGATTTTCCTGACTACTGTGGATGTGACTGGCGGGCTGGGTCTTGATCTTAAGAACTGGGTTCGTAAGGTGGATTCTGATGGGAAGACAGTCCGTGATGAGGATGGTGAGGCTGTGTTAGAGCAGGCTTATTCTGTGGATACGGGGACGGTGCTTACGGTGAATACGAAGACGAAGAAGCTTTATAATGGAGACGAAGAGCTGGCGGATATTTC
>JALZVD010000306.1 GCA_023300205.1 Akkermansiaceae bacterium
CATTTTTTTTCTTACCTGACCCAATCTTGGCATGATGCTTACCTATATAACCCGTAAAATAACCCGCAGCCTTCAACTTCATCTGCCAGCTATGATCAAAAAGTGCTTCCGTAATATGATTCTTAGAGAGCATCGTAAACCCCTGCCTATTCTTCCTCTCCCACTGCGCCGTGAAAAAATTTGCCCTACTAGGCCCACAAATCGGGCTCGTTATAAATGCCTTATTAAAAAACACCCCATCCGCAGCTAACTGATCAATATTCGGAGTATCAACCACCGGATGCCCAGTCATAGAAAGCGAATCATACCGCTGATCATCCGTCTTCACGAAAATCACATTCGGCTGCTTCACCTGCCCATAAGTCCAACCTGTGAGCAAGAAGCTCGTAATAATAAGAGAAATACTATGTTTCATATAATCTAATGCGTTATCATTTTCTAAAATTTATCTTTACGCCCAAATATTGATGGATTCTAAAAAGGGTGATTCGTCTTACCCTTACCCATACATCAATATCACCCCATCCCCCCTGCGTCACTTATAAAGCCCAGAAAGAACGAGAACAGATCCATTATCGTATTTCTTAGCCGCAACCATTCTCAGCTCACTTTTCTAAGTTCTTGAATAACTACAAAATGATCATAGCAGGCATAATCATCTAATGAATTTACCCCCTAGTTGGGTAGATTAGTAAGGACCGTAAAGTTTGAAACCTCAACAGTAGTTTCTGGAGCATCAGAATCTGCTGCTCCATTCCAAGGAGCCATCGAGAAACGCAAACTCTCAGCAGATGAAGCATTTATACTACTTCTATACAACTCGACTCCATCGATATGGATGCTCCAGCTATCATTAGCAAAATCTAAAAAATGCTCGATGGTGTAATCTTGGTCGTCAGCAAAATTAGGTAGATTATCAATCCCCTCACTCTGCTCTAAAATACCATTAGATAAAATATTAACCGTGTCACTCACACCAAAAGGAATAAATACCCTAAAGTCATTCAAGCCTCCATGGAGACTAAAAGACCGAACCTCTGGTGTATCAATAAACATCGTAAATGCATAATCAGAACCCGTTAACTGTTGCGCATTAGCCGTGTAGCTTATGTAATACTCAGTAATCGCTGGATCCAGTGGATACACGGATTGATCATTCGCTAGTAAGGCAGAGAAAACTCTATCAACAACGTCGCTTTCTCCTGGCTCCACAGAATCACTCGAAGAACTACTTCCTCCACCATCGCAGTTAGAAAGTAATGAGGGAATGGTAATTACGCAAACAGCTGTTAGTATTACTTTTAAAGATCTCATGATGTTTTTTATGATTTGGTTACTTCACATCTTACCTTCGACTGGCAAGATAGCGAGCATAGACTTTTCATTTAATGTACTCAAACTATGCAACCTCTACAAAACTACCTCAAATTTTTCTCTATCATCCTTCTCCATCTTGTCTGCGTCTATGCGAAAGCTGAGGAAAACTGGCACCAAGCTGCTGGACCTAACGGGAACTGGCAGGTAGAAGGTGATCCTCCTACAAAGTGGAGTGTCACGCGTGGCGAAAACATCAGCTGGACCACCCCTATGCCTGAAGCTGGCATGAGTAGTGTCACCGTTTGGGCAGATCGCCTTTTCGTGACAACTCATGTACCTATCAAATCACTAGCTGAGCAGAATACAGTAAAGGACATCATCGGGTTTTGTCTCGATGCCAATACAGGAAAAATTCTCTGGCAGGTCACCTTACCAGGAAATGCCATGATAGAACTAGCAGGTGGCTTTACTGATGGAACTGTCTTCGCTCCCATCACGGATGGTAAGCATGTTTGGTTTTTTAATCGATGTGGATCAATGGCTTGCTATGACTACAAAGGCAATCGAAGCTGGATACGGGAATGGACCCCTAGGGGCAAACACACCAACCGCCAAACTGAACCCTACCTCGTAGCCGATACCATCATTTACCTAGAAGTGGCGAATAAAGAACAGGGACTAAAAATGCAAAAATGGGAGTCCCCAGGTGTGAAATCTAAGAACGGTACCAAGATCCCTGAAGGCATCGATCCCAAGGAGGTCTGGACCTATCTGCATGGAATCGATAAACGCACGGGAAAGATACTCTGGCGTGAAAAGGTAGGAACCTCCGTGCATAACACACCAGTAGTAGGGGTGACCACCTCTGGTAAAATGGCAGTAGCACACGCTCGCGGTGGACCACATGGAACCATCGAAAAACCCTATGGTCAAAGTCTCACAAGCCTAGCTCCTGGAGAAGAAGGACAGACCCTTTGGAATCTAGATCTGAAACAATACGATACTTCATTCAGTAGTCACTGGAATACAAAATATGTCTTCGGTTTTCAAAAAGATAGCCATATCGTCATTGATGCCACATCCGGTAAACTGCTTCGTAAGCAGCCACTCGACAAAGGCGCGAAACTCTGGAAATTTCAACCAGAAAAAAAGGACTGGGTATTACAAAAAGATGCAGTAGTGAAAAGCAAACGACCTCACCCAAATACGAACCAAGCAAACATCGCAGTCGGAGACTGGCACTGGTTCCTCTGCCATGATGTCCATTACATAGGACGCGTAAATATAGAAACTGGCATCGTAGAATACCTAGAGCTACCCGCCCAGCTAATCGCTGATCCCAAATCCAAAGTGAGAGATGTGAAACTCTGGGGCAAAGGAAATCCAAATAATAAGCCCCTTAATGCAAATGGCTTTGCTGTCGGCAATAAAGGCCAGAAAGGCATTGGCTCAGGCCATCTTTCAGCTGCCAGCCCCACATTGATTGGCCGCTACCTGTTTATCCCCGTTGTGACAGGCACCGTCTATGTGATCGATACCACAGTAGAGCAACTCTCACCTAAGTCCCTAGTAGCAGTAAATGATCTAGGCCCTGGAGGTGAAACCTGGACCCTAGCCTCCCTCACCTACGCAAACGGTAAAATCTACGCCCACACCATGAAAGAAATTATCAGCATCAAAGTGCTGAGTGAATAATTCACTTTCTATTTAGCTACTCCACGTTCTGAATTTGTTCGCGGATTTTTTCTAGCTCGGTTTTGGCATTTACTACGTGTTGAGCTAGTTCAGCGTCATTAGCCTTCGAGCCGATAGTGTTAAACTCACGGTTGAGCTCTTGGCAGAGAAAATCTAGTGAACGGCCGGCAGGCTCGTTAGAGTCTAAGTATTCGCGGAACCTTAAGAAGTGAGAACTGAGACGAGTGAGCTCTTCTGAAATATCACATTTCTCGGCAAAGAGGCCAATTTCCTTGAGGACGCGCTCGTCTGATAAGTCTATCTCTAGTCCACTTTCAATGAGTCGTTTATGTAAATTCTCACGGTATCTTTTTAAGACATTCGGGGCGTGGGACTCAATGGATTCTGCCTCTGATTCCAGAGTACTGAGCCGGTCTAAGGTGTCTTGCTTAAGATGACTACCCTCGCTGGAACGCATGGTCATGAGTGACTCTAAGCCAGCTTTGACGGCGGGCATGATAGCCGCTTTGGCGGTATCGATATCTGCGGTGTTATCAGCTGTGGTGAGGATATCTGGGAAGCGGAGGATGTCTGTAGGCGTGAGCTTTAGCTCTAGTCCTGCGTCTGGAAGTGCATTGAGGCGCTGGATCTCTGCTTGGAGAGCGAGGACTTTGTTCGTGTCTAACTGTAGCTCACTAGATGCGTCTGTAGCCTGTTCTAGCTGGATGTTGATAGTGAGTCTTCCACGGGATATTTTCTCAAGTGCTAGCTTGCGTATCTCTGCTTCTAGCTCTGTGTAGATGCGTGGCATCTGTACTAGGACTTCTGCCTGCTTACGGTTAATAGAGCTAAGTTCTACTCTGGCAATGAGGGCAGGTGTGGCGTGCTCGCCCCTGCCGAATCCGGTCATGGAATACATAAGTTTTTATTATGGGTTGGTTTACTGGTTATTTGAGTCCTTTTTTGGGGTATAGTCGATTGTGTCTCCTTCTTGGAGTTCGTAGTCATCGACTTCCACTTCGATAGCCTTGTCCGAGGTAGGCTCTGAGTGGTCTTCTATTTCCCCGTCATCCATTTCTTCACCTTCCTCCGCGTCTTCGCCTTGGTCGTAGAAGGTTTCGTAATGGTCATCATCATAGTCTTCGTAATCTTCATCAAAGTGATCCGAGTGGAGGTCTTCGTCAAAATGATCGTCATCATAGTGATCCTCGTCAAAATCATCCTCATCTGAGGTTTCCTTTGTTTCAGTAGAGATTCTTCCAGGCACTGGGACTATTACCGGAGTAGTGTTAGATTCATTCTGATGCTCAGCGTATTTTTTGATCTCTGCCTCTTCCGCAGCTTCTGCGGCAAGTTCTTTCTTCTGATTAAAATAGGCTAGCCAGATACATGCTTCATACAGCAGGCACATCGGGATTGCTAAGAGCGAGAGTGTGAGCGCATCCCCTGTGGGTGTAATAATAGCACCCACAATGAAAATAGTGAGCACAGCATATGAGCGGGTATTACTCATGGTCTGGTAGCTAAGTAGCCCTATCTTAACTAGGGTCATGACCACTACAGGAAGCTCAAATGCCAGTCCAAAGATGAGGGTGAACTGAGTGGTAAAGGTGATGTAGTCTCCAATGCGCCATTCGTTTTCTACTCCCATACCGCCTGAATAGGTGAAGAAGAAATCGAGCGCCTTGGGTAAGACGAGGAAGTAACAGAAAAAGACACCTAAGAGGAAGAGACCAAAGCCAATGATGAGTGCAGGCCAGAGTGCTTTACGTTCATTTTCCTTCAGCCCAGGTAGGACGAACTGAAGAATGAAGTAGAGCAGGAAGGGAAAAGAAATGATAATACCTGCAAAGATAGAGAGCTTAATAGCGAGCATAAAGGTCTCGGTCGGCTTGAGCGACTGCATGTAAACAACGCTACCTTTGGCGTTGGTTGTAGCGCTGGGCTGCATTTTTTCATCTAGTAAACTAATCAGCAGATTTTTGGTCTCACTATCTACTTTAGGTAATTTTTTTACAAACTGTTCTCGTTTATTAAGGTCTTCAATAAATAGTGACGCTCTGTAGTAGGTTGCTACCTCGGCATAATACCGTAGTTTCTTATTCTCAAACTGGCTATAGAAGGTTGTTTTCTGCTCAGGTGTCAGACCTGCTGCTACATCAGCAGATTTTTTAGCCTGTTCCCAGAGATCTGGTGAGATGCTAGGAGGAAGCTTTTCTAGCTGAATGTTCGTCCAGACTTTCTCCATGGGGGCACGCAAGACATCGATCAGTGCGCCACGGAAAACGTAACAACCGATGGTGGCAATGAGTAGCGTGATGACTACCTTGACGATGACATCACGGAGATCTTCAAGATGCTCCATGAACGGTTTTTCGTTACTAGCTGCTTCGCCTCCGCTCTCACGAAGTTTAAATAGTTTCTTAAGGACGAACATGCTTTCTATAATCTTTCCTCTACTAGGGCTAGCACTGAAGGCTATTCTACAGGAATGGCTTTAGGTGGTGCAGGCTTGTCTGCTGGATTAGTAGTGGGAATCTCTTTAGGGTCTAGAGCTTTTGGTAGTTCTCTTAGTGGAGGGATATCAGGATCCGTAGCATCTGAAGATGGTGCTGGCTCAGCGGGATCATCTTCTACAGGGACCGCTCTTGCAGCGACTGGAGCTGCTGTTGGATCTGTAATAGGCTCTGCCGGTAGAGTAGGTTCCTCGGGCAGACTTGGGCTGTCTGGTGTCTCAGGAATAGTCCCTGGAACAAGAGGCATCTCTGGCTCTTCTGCCGGCATCTCTGATGGGGCTTCTTCTACGATGAATGCTTTTGGAGCTTCTAGAGGAATATCACCAGTTGGGGTTTCTACCTCATCCACGAGAATGGCTCTACCTGGAGCTCTAGGAAGCTCTGGTTCAACGTCATCTTTAAAATCATCTTCATCTGGGATGATGAGTGCTTTCTGTGAGAGACGGTGTCTCCATATGGCTTGGTTTTCTAAAGGATTAAAGAACGCAGGAACCATCGGTCCCGCCATCTTACCACCACTTACTTTTTCAAATGGGGCTCCTTCATAGAGAACTGCAAATGCGTATTTTGGTTTATGGTATGGAAAGAAACCGGCAAACCAGGCAAGTCTCTGTTGTTTACTTGCTGGCCCCCACTGCGCCGTTCCAGTTTTACCGCAGAGTAGAGAATAAGAAATGGAAGCTCGTTTACCGGTTCCATTAGAGGAATTGACTACGCGATACATTCCTTCCTTAATTACTTTGATGGTCTTTTCGCTAACCTTGACTTTCTTTTTATCAGTTGGCTTGCTCGCTAAGGTGATCATCCCTTTAGCATTCTGAAGCTGCTTGATGAGATGAAGCTTAGGAAGAACTCCATCGTTAGCAATTCCTGCCATACTCTGAGCAACTTGAAGTGGTGTAGCGAGGATGGCCCCCTGCCCAATCGATGCGTTTGCAATGTCACCTTGTTTGATCCCTCTTCCAAATCTCCGCTGAGCATATTCTTCTGTGAGGATACTTCCTGGTCGTTCACCTTCCAGAGGGAGCCCTGTTCTCACTCCGTATCCAAGACGACTCGCTATATTCATGAACTCCCCTGCTTTTCTTTTCTCAGCTGCCAGAGCGGCCTGAATGAAAAACGGATTGTTAGAAAGTGTGGTGGAATCAATAATGTTCAAGCTTCCTCGGCTCCTTCTAGACCAATCATACATCTTGATATTACCAAGCTTGATATACGCGGGGCAATTCAGCTGAGTGTATTTCGTAATCGCTTCCGTCTCAAGTGCAGCCATTCCTGTTACTACTTTAAACGCAGACGCTGGTGGGTATTCACCTTGATACGCTCTTGCATAGAGTGGCTTTGCTGGGTCATTCAGAAGCTTATCCAGATCCTCTTGCTTCATGTAAGGAACTCTTAGATTAAGATCATAAGAAGGACGTGATGCAAGAACAAGCACTTCGCCTGATTCAATGTCTACAACAACGAAGGCACCTCGCTTACAATGTCTACGCAGCACAGATTCCGCGCGCTTCTGCCATTCCATGTCTATGGTTGTTACCACGGTGCCACCTGGCTCTGGAGGGATGTCCGTCCGGCGCACCTCTTTACCTTGGCTGTTGTACTGGAGTTTACGTTTGCCATCCTTACCAGTAAGGATATCGTTAAATTCTCTTTCTAATCCAGCGCGACCCTGCATTTCCCAGAATAGCGGATCACCGTAGTTAATGGGACCCACTTCAAGATTACGACTTTTACTACCAACGTAGCCGATAATATGAGCAGCATTGGATTTCTGAGGATAAATACGCTGATAACTAGGATGTAAGATCAAACCATCCATGAGCTTAGCCTCAGTTTTTTCACGAGACCAGTTACGCACCACATGCTTGAATGGCATTGGTAACCAACGTCTGTGCTTGTAATGATCTAGAATTTTTTCATCTGAAATATTAATACTGATACCAAACACACCATCAGCCTTAGCCAGTCTCTCACGTGTCCAGTTCAGCACAAATTCATCTGACTCATCCTCAAACTGCTTCATCTGTATCGCAGGGTACCAGACGATAGTGTTCTGAGCATAAGGATATCCGAAGCGATCTGTAATCTGCCCCCTTGGTGCCGGGATAGAAAGCGTCATGGTCCGCGCATCCTTACGAGTGCGGTTACTGGCTTGGTTAGCATTGAGCTGTTCTACCTCATTGATCTCTGCATCATTCTCCGCTTCTGGTGCAGTAGCTTCATTAGGCACATTAGCCACAGTCTCTGCCTGAATCGTGGTTACTGACTGCGCCATGGCTAACACACTAACACACATCATAGGCACTACGAGAAAGGCCACACTTTTACTTTGAATGGATGGAAAAAACGTACTTGGAGGATTTTTCATGTTCTTTTGTGGTTCAGATGACTGTTGAGGTTGTCTGTGCATGACTTAAATTGTGATGGAACTTACTTAGATACGCAGAATGTAAAAGGAATATTTCTATAAGTCGATAGAAACTAGAGAGAAGTTCATCCTCCTCAGAAAGCCATCTCGCCACATTTAAACTTTCCTTGAGCTGACCCACCTAGGCCTCATGAGTGTA
>JALZVD010000307.1 GCA_023300205.1 Akkermansiaceae bacterium
CCTCGGTGAGCGGTCGGGAAGAAGTAAAGACGACCTCCACCGCATTTCCCGTCTGGCTCAGGCTATCCTGCACACACCACGCGGCGCCGCTGGAAATGATGCTATCGGCAAAGTCATAACTCTCAGGTCGGTTCCATGCCGCGCCATGTCCGTGCCCCATCCCCGGAACCAGTGAGACCATGCGCGGACCACTCGCTCCGTGATAGGTGTAAGCTTGGTTATCCATCGGAAAGTGAAAGTCCCCCGGCCAAGAATACCAGAGAGTAGGCATCGTGGCATTGGCGATCCTGACCATGGGATCCCAGACCTCACGATAGAGGGTATTGTTTCCAAGGTTATCCCCGTAGAGATTCTGAGCATCGTAAAGGTGACCACATCCGTAGGTAGGCACTGCGAAGGCATAGCGCGAATCAATCCCGATCACGGTGCTCGTGATGATCCCTCCCCACGACACGCCCATAATGCCGACCTTTGTTGAATCAACTTCCGGAAGAGCGCGGATCAAGGAATTCGCGAGGATGGTATTGGCCACTGAGTGATACATCCACTGATCAGTCAGGGGCGCTGCTGAATCGCCATAAATCCCCGTTCTCGCCGGACCGGCCATGGCATGCCTTAACCATTGTCCAGCAGACTGCCCCGCATCTTGCTGAGTTTGCGTTGCTACAACGTCAGTCTGCCCCTCTAGCCCCATAGAGATCGCGGCGTAGCCACGTTCGTTCCACTTCTCCACCCAGGTTTTAAAAGAGGTCCCGCCACCTCCATGGACAAGCACAACCGCTGGCACCGGATTTGAGGCGCTCGCTCCCGCAGGGATTCCGACCCAAGCATGAGCTCGAGTGGGGTTCCCCTCGAAGTCGAGGCCGTCATAATAAATCACCTTGAGGTCACCGGCCGCGATCGTTGCCGCGGTGCCCGGCGTGGTGTCATCCGTGAAAATCGCAGGGCTGGTCGTTAAGTCACCCAGAGCTGTGACTGTCTCAAGATCATCGCCACGCGCCGCGCTTGGAATCAAAAGTCCCAGAAACAAGGCAGACAGTTGGCGTCGGGAGAAAAAAGAAGGCATCAAGGAGTAAAGAATAACCTCTGACCGGCTCTCGTCTATCGTGTGTTTACCCCCTTGGGAACTCGCACCTCACCAAAACACCAACAGTGAGAAAAATTTTACTATCAACATTATCCCTCATGTGAATACACGATGGAGGAAGAGTTGCTCTCCAAACCTTCTTGGACTTATCCTTAGGAGTCACGCTACTGCTATGAAACTTTCCTTCGCTCTTGTCTCTCTCCTATCAGCTTCGTCACTTCACGGAGCTACCATTTTTGCCATTACTACTCCTGCGACTTGGGAGACCGCCTCCCATTGGACCGGTGGAGCGGTCAGTGGAGTGATTCCCGGAACGACAACGGGACAAGTAGATGTTGCGGGTGTAAACAACGCAAGATCGCTCACTCTGAATTCCGATGCGGCAGGCGCAGGGTCGATCTCGCGGATGAATGTCGCAAACCAGAATCCTGGAACCGGAACCTCCTTCTTCACCATGACTTCTGCTGCGTCCCTGAGCACCCCTAGTTTTAATATTGGAGGGAATGGATCAGCTGGTGATTTCACCTATAACGATGGAGCAAGCCTCACCGTCACCAACACTTTGTTGATGGGAAGAAACACTCTGCACAATGGAACAGATGCACCAGCAAGTAGCTCGGTAACGATTGCCTTGGGAGTCGGTGGCCTATCCAATCCCATTTCAACCGGCACTCTGAATTTGCGCCAAGTCTTAGCAGGACACATTCTCAACATCGATGCCAGCTCCTACACCGGCGGAGCAGCCGACATCGACCTCATCACATTCACGACTCATAATGGCGGAGATTTCGACACCGTGAATATCACCGGTCTGGACCCCACTCTCGCCAGCTCGGTTATTTATGACGCCGATAGCGTCACGCTGAGCCTTACGGCAGTCCCAGAGCCTTCCTCCTTGGCTCTTCTCGCCCTTGGAAGCCTTGGCCTCATTCGCCGCCGTCGGTAGTAACGCCGCTCTCCAATTTCCAAAAGCACTACGGAACTCCACCGAGGTGCTTTTTTATGACTCGAATAGGTGACCTTTTTAAAAAAACCCGTCCTTCCGGCTTCGTGGGGTGAACACACGATAGCCAAAGTAGAGCCCGTTCGCTACCATCGTAAAACACTCGACCTTTTTATTTTCATGTCTGCTACCCCGTCACCTCACTTCGCTGCGCTTGCGGCTCTCCTCGGCTTTTCATTTACTCATCTGGCTTCGGGTCAGGTCGTGACTCCTACCTCAGTAGGGAATTCCACGGCCAATTGGCTGCAGGACTGGACTGGCGGAACGGGAGTGGAAGGAGCCTTTACCATGCTTCCCCAAGCTGGAGATGGCACCGTCATCATTAATCAGGCCCGGATCATTCAAGTGGACTCTGTCGTCACGACGGCGGCACCCGTCGTCGTCATTCAGAATACGATCGAGGGCGCGTTCCCAACGGCTTTTCTAGAAATTAACACCGGCGGTTCGATTACGATGGAGCAGATCTTCGTGTCACAGAATGTGGATGCTGGAATGCTCACGATCCAAGGCGGCACGCTCAATGTTGGATCCGGTGGACTCTACGTGGAAGAAAATGGCGTAGTGAATGTCACAAGCGGTGATTTAAACAGCGAGAAAGCCCTCTTCCTGCGAGGAGGTGACTTTAACTTAACTGGGGGCACCGTCACTCTCACCGATCCCACACCAGGCGGCACAACATTTGATGTCATGGGCAGCGGGACGACCGGTTCGCTTAATATCATCGGTGGAGACTTCATCGTGGCTGGGGCGACTGCTGCTCAAGACACTATCCAATTCCGCGGGGAGATCAATATCAGCGGCGGAACCTTTAGTGCTGTGGGCGGACAAGCGTTCGGGAATGGCGCAAGCAACACCACTTTCAATATCATTGGCGATGAGGGCACCATTAATATCGATCGTTTCAACAATGCTGTCGCTGGGCGCCTTACCAAATTCAATTTTATCTTCGATGAGTCGGGCGTCAGTTCGATTGCTCAAGGCAGTGCTTCTTACATCTCGCTGGGGAGCACTGAAGTCACCATCGATGGCTCGGATTACAACGGGGGTCCGGCTGTTTTTGAGCTCTTCGACTACAATAATTTCGTTGCGGTCTGCCCAAATGTCACCATCACCGGGCTTGGCACGGAAGGAGTGAATTACACCTTCACTCAAAGTATCGACGATAACAATTTCACCCTCACCATTCTCACGGACCGGAGTGCTTCTTACAATGGATGGGTGGCTGGATTTCCCGATCTCATAGATCCCGACCCTACGCTTGATCCAGATGGCGACGGCCTGACGACTGGAGTGGAATTCGTGCTCGGTGGGAATCCGGCTGCTGGCGTGGACACGCTCTTGGCGCCGGTTGCTACGAACACTGGGACGACTCTCGAGTTCGAGTTCCGCCGCAGCGACATCGCAAATGGCGACAGCAACACGAGAATCGAGCCTGAGTATAGCAATGACCTCCTCGACTGGACGACAGCTGAGGATAATGATGATGGTGTCACCTTCGTCGTCACTGATGATTTTTACGAAGCGGGAATCGATCGAGTCGTGGTGAGCCTCCCGATAAGCTTGGCGACAGAGGGTGCTCTTTATGCGAGACTGACAGTGAGGATAGCACCTTAACTTCTGCTCATTGACCCCATGTCTCCGAAAGATCTTCTTCTTCCTTTTACTCTCACCTTTCTACTGAGTCCGGTGGTCTTGGCTGGGCCAATCCTCTCTGAACTCCTTGCTGATAACGAATCTGGACTGGAAGATGAAGATGGTGACTTCGAGGACTGGATTGAGATTTACAATCCCTCGGCGACTGCGACAGACCTTAGCGGATGGCATTTGTCCGATGATTCCACCAATCTTTTGAAGTGGACTTTCCCTGCTGGTTCTTCGATTCCCGCGGGCGGATATCTTGTCGTCTTTGCCTCGAGTAAAGACCGCGGAATCGCAGGGGAGACCTTGCACACGAATTTTAAACTCGATGCCGATGGGGAGCAGCTCTCTCTTAGTGAGCCGGGTGGCATCTTGACCTCGACTCTGGCCTATCCGACTCTTGGGGAAGATGTCTCCTTTGGAGTTGGTTATCAAGATCACGTAAGCCTTATCACTCCCGCTTCTCTATCGAAGCTTCTTGTTCCTACCGACAATTCTTTGGGGGGAACATGGCGAGGTCTCAGTTTCGATGACTCCGCATGGAGCAGTGCCACCACCGCAATCGGCTACGATGACGGTAGCCCAGATGGAAGCGGCACCGGTCCTTTAGGATTCTGGGATTTTAATGACGCAAGCTTATCGACAGTGGCCCCTGATGCTAGCGGTAACGGACACCCCGGCACGATCACGGCCGCCACTTTCACCTCAGATCAAGGAGGACACAGTGGCCAACCCGGCGACCGCGCGATGGACTTTGGGACCAACGGAAATAGCGCTACGGTTAAGATCGCAGGCGCGGCTGATGGCTTTCTCGATGACACAACCATCAACGACGCCATCACCATCAGCCTCTGGACCTTCGGCGGCTCTGAACTACCCGAAAAAAATAGCGCCTTCGCCGCCGCCACAAATTCAAATGGTGGAGGACAAGTCGCGCAATCCCATCTTCCTTGGTCAAATGGCACCATCTTTTGGGACACCGCAGGGTGTTGCGATACCAGCGAAACTCGCATCTCTAAAAACGAACCCAACGAGGACAACTACAAGGGCCAATGGAATCACTATCTCTTTATCAAAGACGGCTCCCGTAAAGAAATTTGGCAAAACGGCACCCTCTTTCAATCCGGAACCAACTCCCTTTCCCTCACCCCCATTCGAGGATTCTGGATCGGCAGTGCGACCAATGGCGGGAATAGTTTCCCCGGACTGATCGATGACTTCGCGATCTGGGGCACTGCTCTCAGCCCGCAGGAGATCACCGCAATCGCCGCCGGTGCTTCGCCCCTCGCGCCATTAAGTTTCGAGGAAGAGACAACGACTGATCTCTTGTCAGAAATGCAAGGCGTCTCAGCGAGCGCTTTCCTCCGAGTTCCCTTCGAGTTGACTTCCCCTGATGATATCGACCGCCTCACCGTCCGCTTAAAATACGATGACGGCGTCGTTGTTTTCTTAAATGGCACCGAAGTGGCCCGACGCAACGCGCCCGAAAATCTCGATCCCGCGAGTGCCGGCGCGACAGCGAACCGCAGCAAGATCGAATCTCTCACCGATGAACTCATAGACATCAGTGACTTCAGCGACCTTCTTCAAACTGGGACCAATGTCCTCGCCTTTCATGGTCTCAATGACAGCGCCACGGGTTCAGATTTTTTCCTGAGCGCCACGCTTGAGAGTGCCGAAGAATT
>JALZVD010000308.1 GCA_023300205.1 Akkermansiaceae bacterium
GGAGATAGTGGGAATCCATCCTTTATCATGGTGAATGGTGAGCCTGCTCTGATAGAGACGCATCACACGGGTGGTGCTGGTGCTGGGCCGTTCTATGGAGATGCAGTACTGATAGAGAAACTAAAGGGAGAGATCACAGCACTGGGAGGGGTTAGTGCTGGATCTGTTAGATTAGTTCGATTCTAGTTGGCTTGTTTTACTTAGGGTTGCTTACTATTTTCTTTGCGACTACTTTATGAGTGACTACGGGAAGGAGTTTGAGGTATTTGTGGTTGGATTTTTCTACCCATTGATGGTCTTGTTTGATGAGGATTTTGTTCGCTGCTGTTAGGTATTTGATGTTGAGGTGAACGGTGGGCTTGGGGGCGGAGTCTGCTGTGGTGATCTTCCCTTGTGTGAGTTTTTGTTTAGAGATTTGAAAGGCTGATGATTTGGTCTTAGGTGGAGTGATCATGATGTTGAAGAATCTGGCGCCATGTTGGTGGCTTGATGTTATTTCGACGAGGTTATAGGTGCTATGTGGGGTGTAGCTTCTTCTGGAGAATCTGTTGGCGCGTTTAGCCTGTAATCTGATGGGCTGTAGGAGCTGGGTGGTGATGGTGGTGATGGCTGGGTCTGTGATTACTTTTAGTTTGGTCGGAGTTGTTGTGTTTGTGATGGCTGATTCTGACTTGGCGATGATGAATTCATTGCTGAATGCATTAGTGGTGAATATGGCGGTGGTGCAGATGATGGCTGGTATTTTATTTTTTATTGTTTTCATGATTTTTGGTTTTCTTGGTTTATGGTTTGTTTTTGTATGGTTGGCTTGAAGGAGTTTATGATTTCTTGATATAGTATTCAGCGAGGATGAGGTTGATGGAGATGCTGAGCCAGAGTGAGAGTTGGTAATTGGTGTCTGGTGAGATATTAAGAGAGCCGAGTATGATCTGGAGGGAACGGAATGTGATGGCGGTGGTGATGAGGGCGAATGATCTGGTGATCCAGGCTTGGTGTGATTTGATATTGCGCTTGAAGATGGCGATCATTCCAAGGAGGAGTGTGATAAGGGTGGCGAAGGAGAGGATGAGAAACCCGATCATGCCGGAGGTTCCGCCTTTGGCGGTGAAGCTGAGGGCGACGCCTGTGGGGAAGACAGTGGTGATGATGCTGAGGGCGTAAATGTGGCCGAGGTATCTATGGATACGTGGTGTGCGCTTGAGGAGGAGCTTAGAATACTGGAGGAGGCTGGAGATGAGGCATGTGAGTCCGCCTGCTACATGGGTGTAAAGGGTGTATTTCCACCAGTCTTGGATGGTGAGTTCCATTCTCTCGAATAGGAAGCCGTGCATGGTGTTAGGGAGGAAGTAGTCTAGGCTATTCCAGAGTATGGTGCCTGTGCCAATATAGAGAATACTCCAGAAGAGGATGGTCTCTATAGTGGTAAGTTTGCTACTTTTAAAAATGTTAGATAAATAAGCCACACTAGATAAAGGTATATCACAGAGTGTCTGCACAGTTTGTAAATGCTGTGTAAACAATAGGTAAAATAATAGGTAAAACGACAATGATGAGGAACAACAACACACTTGCTGTTCTCACTAGTGATAGACGGACGAACTTGAAAAACGTTAGAAATTTTTTCTTTTTTTGTGCTTTTGCTTATTTACGTAGGAAGAGTTCAGCGCAGGCATTTGCGTCTGAGAGTGCTTGGTGGTGCTCTAGCTCGATGCCGAGAACATCACAGCATGCGCTGAGGCTACAGGGCTTGAAGCCTTTTTTCCGATAGATCTGGACGGTACATTGCCATTTGTCATGGATGTCCAGTGCGTCATAGTCTAGTGAGGCTTCATCCATGCATGCACGGAGGACGCCGCGATCAAATGGCGCATTGTGGGCGACGACGATTTGTCCTTGGAGGCGTTGTTGTATTTCAGGGAAGAGGGTAGCGAATGAGGGGGAGGAGATGGTGTCTTTAGGTTTGATGCCGTGGACTCTGATGCAGCCCCAATGATAGGAGTTTCCTGGGGGCTTGATGAGGGTGTAGTATGAGTCTGTGATGATGCTATCTTTGACTGTGACTATGCCAACTGCGCAGGCACTGTTTCTTGCTCCGTTGGCAGTTTCAAAATCTATAGCGACGAAATTCATATGATTGTTAAATTAGTCTTTTAGTAGTGAAGAGTTCAATGATTATTTTGTTACGTTGTAATAATTAGGATAGTGATATATGTGGTAATTCTCATCCAATGCTTGATTTGTCATTGTTGATTAGTTATTAGTGACTAATGATATTGCGACTGGTTATCTTATTTTTCTCTCTATTTATTTCTATCTCGTCAGTTACTTTTGGTAAGTCTGGAGAGGATGTGACTGATGAGATAGTGAACTCAGCTCACGAGCTGCTAAAGGTGCTAAGTAAGGAGCAGTTAGAGGAGGTGAAATTTAGTTTCGATGATGATGCTCAACGTAGGCGATGGTCTAACCTTCCGATCAGTATGGTGCCTAGGAAGGGGATACGGATGGGGGATCTGAATGATGTGCAGAAGAAGGCTGTGATGGGTGTTTTGAGTTCAACTTTGAGTGTTAGAGGGCTTCAGCAGGTGGAGGATAATATGTATTCTGAAAAATTATTGCGACTTAAGAGTGGAGCTAATCACCGGCATTATAGTGAGGATGAGTATTATTTTTCGATCTTAGGGGAACCGTCTAGTACTGAGCCGTGGATGTGGCAGTATGGTGGTCATCACTTGGCTATGAATGCGACTGTGGCTGGGGCGAAGGTGACTATGTCTCCTAGTTTCACGGGAGGGAATCCGGTGGATTTTGAGAGAGATGGTAAGAAGGTGAGGCAGTTGGCTGGTGATGAGGATCTTTCTTACAAGTTGGTTATGAGTCTGAATGCTGAGCAGCGAGGTAAGGCGGTTATGTTAGGGAAGAAGCGTGCTAATGTGGCATTTGGACCTAAGGCGAAGGATATCACTCCGAAGAAGGAGGGAATTTTGGCTAGTGAGCTAGATGAGAGGCAGATATCGGTGTTGTTAGAGCTGATAGAGGAGAGGGTGGGGATTCTGAATGAGGTGCATAGTAAGGTGAGGATGGGGGAGATTATTGGTGAGCTAGATCAGACTTACTTTGTGTGGTTTGGGGATACGGAGCGGGGGTGCACTTCTAATTATAGGATTCAGGGGCCTTCTGTGATTATTGAATATTTTGCACAGGGGAAGGGGAATGGTGGGCATATGCATACGCATGCGATGTATAGGGATCCGTCTAATGATTATGGGGGGATGATTGGTGGGGAGTGATTTTTTTTAGCGGTGATAGGGTTCGCCTTTTTGGATGGTGGCGATGCGGTAGAGTTGTTCTAGTAGGACTACTAAGGCTAGTTCGTGCTGGAGGGTGAGTGGGCTGAGGGCCCAGACTAGGTCTGCTTCTTTACGGAGTTGCTCGGTGTGGCCATCTGAGGCTCCGATGTGGTAGGTTGCGCGTTTTTCGCCGCGCATTTCCCATTGGTTAATTTTCTTGAGGAGTTGGTCGGTGGTGAGTTGTTCACCGCGCTCGTCTAGGACAATACGGATGGTGGCTGGTGAGTTGGAGTGTTCTAGGTGTCTGGAGGAGACGTCTTGTGAGGAGCCGTCTTTGATGTGTTTGAGCTCGTAGGTGCCGTAGCGTTTGAGTCTTTTTTGGTATTCGGCGACACCGTCTTTGCAGTAGGCGAGAGCGGGTTTGCCGGCGGCGATGATGGTGTGTTTCATGGGGTGATTATGGGGGGAGTATAGATTTTTTGTAGTTTTATAATGGAAAATCTTAGAATAGGGTGCAAAGTCTAGTTAACTAATAACAACAGAAAAAAAATATGCCGTATTTAATAGGATTAATTGTAGTGGCTGTGGTGCTCGCGCTGTGGCTGATGGGAATGTATAATGGGCTGGTTAAGAGCAGGAACCGTTATAAGAATGCGTTTGCGCAGATCGATGTGCAGCTGAAGCGTAGGTATGATTTGATTCCGAATCTGATCGAGACAGCTAAGGCTTATATGAAGCATGAGGGGGAGACTCTGGAGGCTGTGATCAAGGCGCGTAATTCTGCGAGTGATGCACGTAAGTCGGTATCACCTGATGATTCTGTATCAATGGGAGCATTGGCTGCTGCTGAGACTAGCTTGGGTTCAAGTATGGGGAGTTTCATTGGATTATCCGAGGGGTATCCTGATCTGAAGTCTAACCAGAATATGATGCAGCTGAGTGAGGAGTTAACGACTACTGAGAATAAGGTAGGGTTTTCTCGTCAGGCGTATAATGATGCGGTGACGATGTATAATAATAAGTGTGAGACGTTTCCTTCTAGTATTTTTGCGGGGATGTTTCAATTTAATCAGGCAGTGTTGTTTGAGGTTGCGGATGATTCTGAGCGCGAGAGTGTGAAGGTTTCTTTCTAATTGAGGCAGGGTATGGAATAAGATGGTAAGGTGGTGGCTAGCTGGGAGGGTTCTGGCTATCTGCTGGTTACTGTTTATTAATGATTGATCAAGAACTATGAATTTCTACGAGGCGCAGGATGATGCACGGAAGCGGACGAAGTGGCTGGTGCTGTATTTCTTCTTGGCTGTGGCTGGTGTGGTGGCTGCTGTTTATACGGTGGTTGGTTTTGCTTATCAGGCGCAGGGAGCTAGAGAGATTCTTTTAACTGATTCTACTGGGGAGATTACTCGTAAGATGTCGAGTGGTGAGTGGTGGGATCTGGGGAGGTTTCTGACTGTTGCGGCGGTGACTACTGGGTTTATTTTGTTAGGGAATTTATTTAAGTCTCTACAGCTAGCTGGTGGTGG
>JALZVD010000309.1 GCA_023300205.1 Akkermansiaceae bacterium
GGCAAGGAGCTGGATGATCCTGAGGGTAATGCGGCACTTGAGTATGCGTATTCACTAATGGCGAAGGATGCGGGTATTGATATGATGGCTTGTGACTTGCTTGAGGAGAATGGGCGCCGACATTTTCTTACAAAGCGGTTTGACCGCGGTGAGAATGGGGAAAAAATTCATATGCAGAGTTTGTGTGGCATGGCGCATTATGATTTAAATATGGCTGGGAGGTATTCTTACGAGCAGTGTTTTCTGATTATGCGTCAGCTGGGGCTGAGTGTGGGTGAGGTGGAGCAGCAGTTTCGGAGAATGGTGTTTAATATTGTGGCTAGGAATCAGGATGATCATGTGAAGAATATTGCGTTTCTGATGGATAAGCGAGGTAAGTGGAGTCTATCGCCGGCTTATGACATTACTTACAGCTATGATCCCAGTGGAGGTATGACTTCAGGTCATCAGATGAGTATGAATGGTAAGGTTTCTGACTTTGTGATGGATGATTTCAAGCGGTGTGGGAATGTGGCGTTGTTGAAGCGTGGAAGAGCGAGAGTTATTTTGGAAGAAGTTACAGAAGTGGTGAGTCGCTGGGGTGTTTATGCGGGTAGAGTGGGGGTTAGTCTGGATTATTCTATGGAGGTGGCTAGGCATCATCGGTTACAAGGTCTGATGTGATTAGAGAAGAGGTTTGTTTTCGATTGAATGTTGGGTGGGTTCTATTTTTTGAATGTTTGGTTTGCTTGTGGGCTAGTGGGTTTGGCTTGATTGGGCTGGAGAAGGTGAAATTTGGGGTGTTTTTTGTATGTGAGAGCACGTGAAAAAATAAAATTTCAAAAAAATAAAAATAGGGCTTGTCAGATTGCGGTTTCTAGGTAAGTTCGCCGCCCCACATCGTGCCTCAGATAAGAAATGAAGCACTAAATCAGGTAGAACTATCGGGTGCAGCTCCGGAAAACATGGCTATGCGAGGAAATCTCGCTCGTCTTGGTGACCGTGTGAATGCCCTTTATGCATACTTTTATACACGAAAATAGAAACGTTTTTCAAAAAGCGTCTATGTTCTCATCTATTTAATGATTTGTCAGAGATGTGACTCATTTTACACAATAACATACAACATAAACAACTATGCAAAACCAAAAGATAAGAATCCGACTTCGTGCATACGATCATCGAGCAATCGATCGTTCAGCGCTCGAAATCGTAGAGACTGCCAAGCGCACAGGAGCCAAGGTAGCTGGACCGATTCCTCTGCCGACAAGAATTGAGAAGTTCTCCGTGAACGCCTCAGTTAACCAAAACAAGAAAGCAGCTGACCAGTTCGAAATCAGAACACACAAGCGCGTTCTTGATATTGTAGATCCAACAGCACGCACAGTAGATGAGCTAAAGAAGCTAAATTTACCAGCTGGTGTAGACATTCAAATCAAAATCTGAACCACGAACCTTAACCATTTATTACTATGTCACTAGGACTATTAGGAAAAAAGATAGGAATGACTCGTGTTTTCGATAAGGAAGCCGGTGTTATGATCCCTGTAAACGTTATAGACGTATCAGGAAACGAATTTCTCCAAGTTAAAACAACTGAGACTGACGGCTATGCAGCAGTTCAGATCGGTTATGATGAGCAGAAGGAGCAGCGCCTCAATAAGGCTAAGCTCGGGCACATCAAGAAGAACGACGGAACTGCTAAGAAGCAAATTAAGGAATTCCGTTTTGCATCAGATGCAGATCTTCCAAACACAGAAGAAGCTCACCCAGGGGCAGCTGTATTCACAGACGGTCAGACCGTTGACGTGATTGGCACAACTAAGGGTAAAGGTTTCCAGGGTGTTGTTAAGCGTTACAACTTTGCAGGACAGCCTGACTCACACGGTCACATGATGCACAGACGCCCCGGTGGTGTTGGAGCAGGAACATGGCCAGGACGTATCTGGAAGAACAAGAAGATGCCAGGTCGCCACGGTCAGTATAACCGCACCGTTCAGAATCTTAAAATCGTACAGGTTCGCCCTGAAGACAATGTGATCCTCGTGTCAGGAGCCGTTCCCGGCCCTAACGGTGGTTACGTTACCGTCCGCCCTGCAATTAAAGCAGCTAAGGCTAAATCATAATCAACCATAGAAAGAAACTACTGTAATGTCAGTCAAACAACTTTCACTCGAAGACGCCGCCTCAGCTAACATCACTGTTATCTCAGGAACCTCTAAGGGTAATCAAGCCGTGCACGATCTCATCGTAGCATACCGCGCTAACCGCAGAACAGGATCTGCATGCACTAAGACACGTGGAGAAGTCCGCGGATCTGGTAAGAAGATCTATAAGCAAAAGGGAACTGGTGGCGCACGTCACGGAGCTCGCTCAGCACCTATTTTTGTAGGTGGTGGTGTAGTATTCGGACCACGTCCTCGTGACTATTCTAAGAAGGTAACTAAGAGCACACGTAAACTAGCGCTTCGAAAGGCACTTGGTGAAAAGATTGCAGCTGGTGAAGTAGCGTCTGTTGCTTCATTTGCTACAGAAGCTAAGACGAAGTCATTCATCGCAGCTGTGAACGAGATCACAGATGCTAAGAAGACTCTTATCATTGCTAAGTCATTTGATGAGAAGACATACCTAGCTGGGCGTAACGTTCAGGGTGTGCAGCTCATCACCGCTGACGAAGTAAACATCGAGCAGATTCTTCACGCTAACGCAATCATCGTAGTAGAAGACTCATACGAGACACTCTCAAAGAGAACTGCATAACCACTAACTAGAACCAATCAGATGAAAGACATATACCAAGTCATCGACACCGTTCGCCTAAGCGAAAAAGCAACTCTCCTTCAGGAGCAGAACAACGAGATCGTTCTTAAAGTGGCACCAAAGGCAAACAAGCTCGAAATCAAACGCGCCGTAGAGCAACTCTTCGGTGTGAAAGTAGAAGCAGTCCGCACATGTAACTATGATGGCAAGAAGAAGCGCCAACGTAGAGCAGATGCAGGCCGCACAGCAAACTGGAAAAAGGCTATCGTGCGCCTCAAGGAAGGTGAATCACTAGACCTCGTCTAGTAAGCAACGCTGCAAAACGAAACATTAAAAATCGAAACGAATAGCGAACAATGAAAACATTCAAACCAGTAACACCATCAAACCGATACAAGGTCTGGAATACATTTGAGGAGATCACTAAGACGACTCCTGAGAAGTCACTCCTCCGTGTAAAGAAGAGATCCGGTGGACGTAATAACCAAGGTCGTATTACTTGCCGTCACATCGGTGGTGGTCATAAGAAGAAATATAGACTAGTGGACTTCAAGCGCCGCAAGTTTGACGTAGAAGCATCAGTAGTAGGGATCGAGTATGATCCTAACAGAACATGCCGCATCGCACTCATTCAATACACAGATGGTGAGAAAGCTTATATCCTAGCTCCACAGGGACTAGAAGTAGGTGCTACAGTTGTATCTAGTGAGACAGCGACTCCTAAGCCAGGAAACGCGACACCACTTAGCAATGTTCCACTTGGAACAGCAATTCACAACATTGAGCTCACACCTGGATCTGGCGGGAAAATCGCCCGTTCAGCTGGACAGCAGGCAGTGCTTTCTAACCGTGAGGAAGGAATTGCACTTGTTAAGATGCCATCTGGTGAGATCCGTAAGTTCAACGAACGTTGCCTCTGCACCATTGGTAAAGTAGGTAACGGAGACCACATGAACGTAGTGTCTGCTAAGGCAGGTCGTTCACGTTGGATGGGGATTCGCCCAACAGTTCGCGGAATGTGTATGAACCCAGTTGATCACCCGAACGGTGGTGGTGAGGGTAAGTCCAAGTCCGGTGGTGGCCGACAGCACCTCAAGTCACCTTGGGGTCACGTAAAAGGTCAGAAGACACGTCAGAAGCGTAAGGCATCTGATAAAGTCATCGTTCAGCGTCGTAAGACAAAGAATAAATAATATTTAACCACAAACTGAAACTAAACTTATGCCAAGATCACTAAAAAAGGGACCATTCGTTGACCAAAAGCTTCTCATCAAGATTGATGAGGCAGCAGCTCAGAAGGGCCATAAAAAGCCAATCAAAACATGGAGCCGCCGATCAATGATCACACCAGACTTCGTAGGACTTAACTTCGCAGTTCACAACGGCAAATCATTTGTCGCTGTGTATGTAACTGAGAACATGGTTGGACACAAGCTGGGTGAATTCGCCCCGACTCGTATCTTCAAAGCACACGGAACAGTAGGTAAGAAGTAATTCTTCACTCTTCACTCACTTCAAATTATGAAATTTAGCGCTAAATCCATTATCACACTTACTGCCGGAGCAAGTCTCCTGTTGGCAAGTGTGGCTATGGTGCAGGCGCAACAAATTATAGGAAATGAAGTGGGAGCCGATGCTCGCAACGTTCAGCTTCTGGAACTCAGAATACAAGAGTTACAGAAAACGAACGAAAGCCTCTCTAAAGCACTTGTTGACTCAAAGCAGCAGACAATTAGTGCGAAGGGGAAGCTAAACAAAATTCGCTTGGAGTTAGAAGCTCTCGGAACCTACCCATTAGGGACAGATGACGAGCGCCTCATTCAAGCAGTGGCCAACCGCAAGGTGCTCGAGGAACGCCTCGTTAAGCTGGAAACAGCTGCGACGTCTCTCACCGCTCAGGTACGAGAATACCTAAAGCACGCCTTTGTAGCAGATGACCAAGAACGTCTAGAACTCGAAAAAGAAATCAGAGAGCTTGACCTTCAGTTGGGAATCATAGATAAGCCGCGTCCACAGATAGATCTAGGTTCTCTTCACGAGGCCAAAATCATAGGTATAGATGGCCAATCCGGCACACTTATACTGAATGCTGGGGAGAAGCAGCAAGTCCGCATAGGAATGACATTCCGTATCCTACGTGGTAAGAGCCAAATAGCAGAAGCAAGGATCGCTGAGGTAAGACCAGAAATAGCTGGCGCCCTAGTAATCCGACTCGATGACACTAACAACGCGGTCCGCCCAGGCGACATCGCATCAATCAAGACACAAAATTAAACAATTAACATCCTAAAACGATGGAAGTAAAATCAACTTATAAATTCGCTCGCGTCTCCGCCAAAAAAGCTCGTGACGTAGCCCGCGCTATTCAAGGCCTTCCAGTGTCCTCTGCCTTAGACACGCTGAACTTCACTCCAAAAAAGTCAGCATTTCTAATCGGTAAGACTCTGAAAAGTGCAGTAGCAAACGCAGAAAACAATCATGATCTCGATGCTGATGATCTCGTGGTGAAAGAAGCCACAATCGGTGTAGGACCTACATTCAAGCGCTTCAAGCCACGTGCTCGTGGATCTGCAGGCGGTATCCTTAAGCGCACTAGCCACATCTACATCACACTCGGTGAGCGTGAAGCAGAAGCAGTGACGGCTCCTAAGAAGAAATCACCAGCGGCTCCTAAAAAGAAGGCAGCTCCAGTAGCAGCGGCTCCAAAGGCGGCTGAAGAGGAGAAGCCAGCAGCTGATGACCGCGGTCAAGTCTATGACTCAGCTCCGGACAATGTCGATGATCTCAAGCAGATCAGTGGTGTAGGTCCAGCACTTGAAGAGAAGCTTAACGGATTCGGAATCTACACATTCGAGCAAATCGCTAACTGGACACAAAGTAACATCGACACATTCGATGATCTTCTTTCATTCAAGGGACGCATCGAGCGTGACAACTGGATCACTCAAGCTAAGGAGTTCAACGCTTCCTAAGATCACTTATAACGAAATACTTTAACAACAAACCAATTCAACTATTATGGGACAAAAAGTAAATCCAATCGGCTTCCGCCTAGCACTCAGTAAAGACTGGCGTTCAAAGTGGTATGCTACAGGAAACGACTACGCAGAGAAACTCCACGAAGATCTAAAAATACGTAAGTATATTAAGGGTCGTCTTCAGTTCGCAGCTTTATCACGCGTTACTATTGAGCGTGCATGGAACAGCGTAAGAGTAACACTTCACACCTCACGTCCGGGACTCGTTATCGGTCGTAAGGGATCTGAGATCGAGAAAATGACAGCAGACATCTCCAAGATTTGTGGTGGGTGTTCAGTTAAGATCGATATCTTAGAAATCCGCAAGCCTGAGCTTGATGCTCAGCTTGTAGCAGAAAACATCGCGGTTCAGCTTGAGCGTCGTATCGCTTTCCGCCGCGCTATGAAGCGTGCTCTTCAGACTACAATGGAATTCGGTGCTGATGGTATCCGTGTCCGTTGTTCTGGCCGCCTCGGTGGAGCAGACATCGCTCGTGCAGAGTGGTATCGTGAAGGCAAAGTGCCTCTACAGACTCTTCGTGTGCCAATCGACTACGGATTTGCAGAAGCAGCAACAACTTATGGCATCATCGGTGTCAAAGTATGGATCAATAAGAAAGAAGAGAAGCCAGGTGCAGGTGGCGGAAACAATCGTGGAGGCCGAGGAGGTCGTCGTGGTGGTGGACGCAATGAGCGCGGTGGACGCCCAGAGCGCCAGGGCTAAAACTTCAGAAACTAAACACTAACATTTAGAAAGAAACAAGAAAATGCCTTTAATGCCAAAACGCACCAAGTTCCGCAAGACACAGCGAGGAAATCGCGGTGGAAATGCGCAACGTGGAACAGACGTAAGCTTCGGAGACTACGGTCTTCAGTCACTCGGTCGCTCATGGATGAGTAACCGTCAGATCGAAGCATGCCGTATCTCAATCAACCGTTTCCTTAAACGTAAGGGAAAAGTATGGATCCGTGTCTTCCCACATAAATCAGTAACAGGCCGTCCACCAGAAACTCGTATGGGTAAAGGTAAGGGAGCTGTTGACCGTTGGGTAGCTGTAATCAAGCCAGGAACGATGATCTTCGAGGTCGCAGGTGTTCCTGAATCAGCAGCTAAAGAAGCACTCCGTCTTGCATCTAACAAGCTTGGATTCCGCACAAGATTCGTAGAGCGTAACAAGCTAGCGAAGTAAGCTAAATTTAACCAAACAATAGAAAAACTACTATTATGGCAACATTCAAAGAACTTAGCGAGCTTTCAGCCAATGAACTCTCTAACCGTCTCCGTGACCTTAAGCAAGAAGGTCTCAATCTCCGTCTCCAAGCATCTACAGGACAGCTAGAGAATACCGCCCGTATCAAAGCAGTCCGCCGTGAAATAGCTCAAGTAAACACACTGTTTACTACGCTAAACAACAAAGCTGCTAAATAATTACATAGAAACAAATACATACTATGAGCGAAAATACACATTTACGTAAGACACGGGTAGGTAACGTAGTCTCTACATCCATGGATAAGACCATTGTTGTAGAATACGTAGCACGCGTGCCACACCCGCGCTTCAAGAAAATCGTTAAGAAGACGAAGAAATTCTACGCACACGACGAAAAAGGCGAAGCATCAGTAGGCGACAAAGTCCGTATCACTGAGACTAAGCCAATTTCTAAGAAGAAATGCTGGGTTCTCTCTGAGATCCTAACTCACTAATTCAACCAATAATCATTCACTAATATCATGATCCAAATGGAATCAAGCGTATCGATTGCCGATAATACCGGTGCTCGTTCAGCAAAAATGATCGGTGTCCTAGGAACACGTTCCAAGGTAGCTAATGTAGGAGACATCATCACCGCACACGTGCGTGAAGCTATCCCTACTGCATCTATTAAAAAAGGCGCTGTAATCAAAGCAGTAGTTGTAAGAACAGCTGCTCCTATCCGCCGCAAGGACGGTTCTATCCTACGTTTCGACGGCAACGCTATCGTTGTAATCGATAAGGATAATAACCCTAAAGGGACACGTATTTTCGGACCTGTAGCTCGTGAACTCCGCGAGAAGAAGTTCATGAAGATCGTATCCCTTGCTCCTGAGGTGCTCTAAACAATTAACTCAAAGCAACATATCAACATGAAGACTCACGTTAAAAAAGGCGACAACGTCACAGTGATCGCAGGAAACCACAAAGGCAAGTCAGGCAAAGTTCTCTCTGTAAATGCAGCGAAGCAGCAAGTCATCGTCGAAGGTGTCCGTAAGATCAAAAAGGCAGTCAAGCCAACACAAGAGAACCAAGAAGG
>JALZVD010000310.1 GCA_023300205.1 Akkermansiaceae bacterium
TCTTCTACTGTGTGGTGGAAGTCTACTTCTACGTCTCCGTCTACTTTGACATCGAGATCAATGAGGCTGTGGCGAGAGAATAGCGTGAGCATGTGATCGAAAAAGGGGATGCCTGTGTCGATTTTAGATGTGCCGGAGCCGTCGATATTCAGCGATAGCTTGATCTTGGTTTCTGCGGTGTCTCGATTTTGTGAAGCGGTTCTCATGTTGGTTGTTGATGTTATATGATAGTGGCCTTTTGAGAGGAAAGATGCAATTACTTTTCTTTCTTTCGGATCGTGTGAGTGGTGATGAAGATGGGTGTTTCGTTGCTAGTGATCACTCGGGGGAGGGGCTGGTTTTGGTGTCTTCTTTTGGGTCTAATTTTTCTTTTTTTGGAGTTTTAGTTTTCTTGTTTTTCTTGGAGTCTCGTTCTTCTTGGGCGATTCTTTTGCGTTCTTCCACGGCTTGTTGTTTTGCGAGCTTTTCTTGTTCCTTTGCGAGTTTTTCTTCAGCTTTCTGTTGTTCTTCTAGTTCTTGCATTACTAGCTTGGCTTCGGTAAGGCGCGTTTCTAGGTGGTTGAGGAGGAGTTCTGGTGGTTTGGTGCGTTTGAATTGTTCAAAGTGATCTTTGGCGGTTGGATAGTCTCCGGCTTCAAGTGCTGTGTGTGTGTCTCTGTAGTAGGCGCCTGTGTCGACTGCGGGTTTTTCTAGGTCGGTGTTGATTTTTTTTGTATGAATCGGTACCATTTTTAGGTTTTTGGCGATGGGCTCTTTGAAGTAGGGGTTGATGGGGAGCCATTTGATCTTGTTGTTGTTGGCTATTGATTCTTGGAGTAGCTCTTGATATTGCTGATCTTCTTGTGCGAATAGTTTGGAGGTCCTGGTCTGGTCTCCGGGGTTCATTCCTTCGAGGGCGATGTTTCTTTTCTCTAGGAAAGCGTCTACATTGTCGTGGAGTTTTTTGAGTTTTTTTTCGTAGAGGGGGAGGATGGTGAGTGCGAGTCGTTGTGCTTTACGACATAGCGGGGTGCTTGGGTAATTTGTTTCTAGGTTTTCGAGTATGCTTAGGGCTGCTCTGAATTGTTTCTTTTTGGCGTAGGCGATGAATCTGTGGTATTCGATGGAGGCTTGGATATCGTATTGATTGGCTTCTATTTGCTGTGGTGTGTGGATTTTTTCGTTTATCTTGATGCCGCCAGATTTGATGGTGTGGTATTCTGCGTTGAGTGTGTTTAGGATTTTTTCAGCCTCATTGAGGTGTGGGGATTCTGGGTATTTCTGGATGAATGGCTTAAGCTTGGTGGTGATGATGGTCTCATATTGTTTGGTGCTCATGAGATCTGGTGTAGGGAGTATGGAGGAAAGCTTTTTGAAGGCTTCTATGGAGGGGTCTACTTTTGAGATTTCGAGAACGTTTGATTTTAAGACAGTTTTTTCTCCGTAGACATTGTTAGAGACTTCTGCTCTGAGCAGGTATTTGTCATTGGTCTCACTGATGATGGTTGCATTTATGGAAGATCCATCCTTCATTTTGAAGGTGTCAGCAGATGCTGTGGTAGATGAAAGAATGAACAGGGAGAGAGGGGAGATGGCTGAAATAATGGCGTTACTGAGTTTCATGATAGATATTAATTACTGATCTTGGTTTCGCTAATTGACTTTATAAGATTAGTTTTTTGTTCAATGCATGTAAAGCGAGTTCTGAGGTAGGTTTGTTTGAGAGAGGAGTTTGTTTTTAATGATGACTTGTCATGAGGGGAGGAGAGGGTGTATCACTGAGAGAGAAATGATGATAGTGGGATTACATGGGCAGTTGGGGATGGCTAGTGACTGGAATGGAGTGGTTTACAAGATGTCTGAATTTGGTCATGAAATGAGGAGTGTGGATTTGTGGAGTTATTTAGAGAGTAGAGATGTAGGGCTGGGAGAGTTTGGAAAAGAGTTAAATGAAGGGGAGGCTGACGGACAGGTCTTGATGGGATACTCGATGGGGGGGCGTTTGGCTTTGCATGCATTGGTCGATGATCCTGGAAGATGGAAGATGGCGGTGATTGTGTCTGCTCATGGTGGACTGGATGATAGTGATAAGGCTGGGCGTAGGGCTGTGGATGATGAGTGGAGTAAAAAGGTGCGAGGTATGGGGTGGGGAGAATTTCTTAGTGAATGGAATGGGCAGGGAGTGTTAGGGAATGATGTGATGCCTGATAGGATGGGTTTAGAAAGTAGGAGGGAGGAAATCGCGCGTTCTTTTGGGTGTTGGAGTTTGGCAGAGCAGGAGATAATTCTGGATAAGCTTGCGGGGATTCAGATTCCTGTTCTTTTTGTTGTGGGTGGGAATGATGAGAAGTTTGTGTCTCAGTGGAGGGGTGTGGAGGATGTGATGCCGATGGCGGAGTGTGTGGAGATAACGGGTGTGGGGCATCGGGTGCCGTGGGAGGCTGAGGATAAATTTGTGGGGGTGATTACTGAGTGGATGTCAAGGTGTGGGGATGATGATGAATACTAGACATTAAGGTGGTGTATAATGCTTTCACTATTTGTAAAATCCTGATAGTTATGACGTGTATCAATTTATGAAGCCTTATCAGAAATTAGCAGAGACCTTAACTCCGGAGGGTGAGTCACTGGAGTTATTCCAGCATGATGCCAGTTATTTTATTAGTTCGAATGGTCAGCGTTTGATGACGAGTCTAGCGCATGGTTCTGAAGAGGAGTTGGCGCGGATGGCGTGTCAGCCGTTTCGACCAGCGAAGCAGCCTACTGTTCTGATAGGAGGTTTGGGGATGTGTTTCACGTTGGCGGCAGCAGTGGAGTCATTGCCGCAGAAGGGAGCTACGTTTGTTGTGGCTGAGCTAACGGAGGCTATTCTGAAATGGAATCAAACCCATATGAAGGGGATGCACCCAGGTTTACTGGATGATCCGAGGGTGATAGTGAAGTTAAAGCCTGTGCAGAAGCTGATGGCTGAGGTTAGTGATTACTATTCAGCGATTATGCTGGATGTGGATAATGGACCGAGTGCCTTTCATGGTGAGAATAATGATAGTCTTTATACATTAGAGGGGATTCATCTGGCTAAGAATGCTTTGAAAGAGGGTGGGATATTGGCGGTATGGTCTGCTTATTCCGATCCGAAATACACGAAGCTTTTGCGTAAGGCTGAGCTCGATGTCTCTGTGATAGAGGTTCCCGCTGCTCATAAGGGGCGGAAGAATAGGTTGCATACGATCTGGCTGGCAAAGAAGGGGAATTATGTGTCTCAGAATATTGGTGCTACGGGGAGGCGTAAAAAATAGATTTTGATTTATAGACTGGTGGTTGGGTTAATCTGACTGAATCCTAAAATTTGAACAAAAATGATGAATAACTTTAAAAAGCAAATGATGATATCAGCGGGTGCTGGTTTGTTAACTATGGCGTCTGTGTCCGCGGATGACAGCGAGTATACGGCAGAGGTTGGTAAATTTGAACAAGTGATTAAGGTGGATGCTATAGCTATGCCTGTTACGGGGTATGCTGTATCGATCAAACCTGTAGTCTGGAATACGATGAAGATAGAGATGTTTTTGGCACATGGGACTGCTGTTACTAAGGGAGAGAAGTTGGTGTGGATAGATACAGAGGCTCTTGATGAAAAGATCGAAGAGGCTGAGAAAGAGCGGGTGAGACAGAAGCTGGAGTTAGAGAAGGCTGAGCTAGAGTTGGAGGCTAATCAGGTATCAACTGCGGAGTCTCTTGAGAGGGCGAAGCTGAAGTATGAGCGATTTTTAGAGGACTACGATTATTATGTGAAGGTGACGAAGCCTGAGAAGGCATCTGATGTGGAGCATGATGTGAAGCTTGCGAGATATTCTCTGTCTTATGCTCAGGAGGAGCTGAATCAGTTGCTGAAGATGTATGAGGAGGATGGGCTGACTGAGGAGACTGAGGAGATTATCATTGAACGCACTAAGCATGGTCTTGATGGGGCTGAGAGGAAGTTGAAAAAAGCAGAGCTGGATGCTGGTTACCAAGGCAAGATAGTGACGCCAAGGAATGATGCGGACTGGGAGCTATCTGCAGGTAGAGAAAAGAGAGTGTTGGAACGCGCTCAGATAAGTTTACCTCTAAGTCTGAAGATCAAGGAATTAGATTTGGAAAGGTTGATACGTTTGGATGCGAAGGCTGAGGAGGATCTAACAGATCTTAAAGCAGATAGGGCATTGATGGAATTTCAATCACCAGCGGATGGGGTGGTTTATTTTGGAGAGTTTAAGGATGGGAAATGGATTAGTGAGCCAGCTAAGAAGGTGCTTCGTAATGGGGGGGATCTTCCCACTAGTATGCCTTTTATGACGGTGGTTCCTGATGATAGTGAGCTTAAGTTTCATGCGTTTTTCTCTGAGGAACAGGTTGCTTTGTATGAACCAGAACAGTTAGGTAGTTT
>JALZVD010000311.1 GCA_023300205.1 Akkermansiaceae bacterium
CTAGAAACAACCTTCCTCTCAGAAACCGCTAGCTCATGAACATCATCGCTAACATAGACCTCATGATCGCACCATTCATCGGTGCCACAGTCATCGGCTTCGCTAACGGCTTCTTCAGCGGCTTTGTCAATCTCCGCCGCAGCGCACTCTCAGTCTCCGCACTCTCCCACACCATGCTGCCTGGTATCGCCATCGCAGTCCTCATCACCCAGCAGCTCACCCAGGCAAACGCCTTCATCGGAGCACTCCTAGCCTGCATCCTCGTAGGCCTCGGATCAGTCCTCGTCAGCAGAAACTCACGTATCCCAGAGAGCACCGCACTCGCCATCCTCTATACCGCCGCATTCTCAGGAGGTATCGCCATCCTCCCCCACCTCCCTATCATCGCAAGCCTAGAAAGCTGGCTCTTCGGTGACCTCAGCCTCATGTCTCACCGTGACCTTAACTTCATCTTCATCATCAGCACCATCAGCCTAGCCCTGTCTAATTTCTTCATGCGCCCACTCCTGCTCACCATGTTTGAGCCAAACGTAGCATCAGCCCAAGGCGTCCCCGTCAGAGCCATGCAGTATCTCATCTTCACCCTCCTCATCCTCATGCTCGTCGCCTCACTCCAAGCAGTCGGCAGCGTACTCTCCGTCTCCCTCCTCGTAGCCCCATCAGCCATCATGCTCCTCTTCACAGACAATACCAAAAGCCTATTTTGGGGCGGTGCCATCATCGGTGCACTCACCGGTGCCGGCGGCGTAGCACTCAGTCATTGTATCAACATCCACGCCGGCCAAGCCATCGTCATCCTACTCGGAATCATCTTCTTACTAGCATTCACCTTCAGCCCACGCTACGGTGTCCTTAAGAAATAATTTACCCATACAGTGAACAACGTCCTACTCATCTTCATCGGCAGCGGCCTAGGAGCCACCCTCCGCTACCTTCTCTCAGTCTCCCTACAGAGCTCAAGCTCTAAAATCCCCTACGGCATCCTCACCGCAAACCTCCTCGGCTGCCTACTCATTGGCATCATCTTCGGATTCCTAAAATCCCACCACCCCACCTGGATCTCACCCCTCGCAGTCACCGGATTCTTAGGCGGATTCACCACATTCTCCACCTTCGCCCTAGACACCCAAAAGCTCATCCAAGCCGGAAACCTAAGCCTAGCCATCACCTACATCCTCATCTCCGTCATAGGTGGAATCACCCTCTGCTTCCTTGGAAGCCACATAGCACAACGCTAAAAACTTACCCTCCCGGAAATGGATCCGCACTCAACCGCAGCTCTACTTCCCTAGCAGCTGGTAAAATCTCAATCACTCCACCGTGCTCACTCACTTCAGCCGGCATCACATCCGGTCGCACCAAATTGATCGCCATCGCTGCACTCGCAGAAATAGCCAACACACTGACAACAATCATTGAACTCACCCTATCCACACCAGGCTTCTCATCTAACAAATTTAGAACTCTATTCCTTAAACTTGCCTCATTCGCCATCGATAAAGCAGCAGAAAATCCAAGCGCACCGCCGTTCTCACCTGCAGCCTCTCCCCTATCCAGACAAAACTCAGCAACATCACAAAGCGCATTAATGTAATTCCTAGCAGGAGCACCACGTGAAATCACATGCGCATCACAAGCATACTCACACTCATGAATCAGACGCTTCCTTAGAATCCACACCAATGGATTAAACCAATGCAGCGCACACGCAATCTGCCCAGCCAAACTCGTCCACAAATCTCGCCGCTGCACATGACCTAACTCATGCAGCATCACCATCCTCAATGTCTCATCACTCCATCCAGAAGCTCTAGTCGGCAGTAACAACACAGGCCTTAACAACCCAGTAATCACAGGTGAACCCACCTGATCAGAAAAATTCACCTCAGGAAGTCGGGCAAGCCCCAACTGCTCTGCACACTCTCCTAACAACTCCAAACGCCACTCATCCACATCCACTACAGCCTCACTACACCAACGCCTAGCAACTAAATAATGCGCCAACAATCGAGTAAACAACACCGCACAAACCACACCATACACCCAGAATAACAAATACATCAAACTCCAGCCCGCCCCCCCAATAGCAACACCCTCAACCACATTCCCTGCTCCAGCTGAACCCCATGGCAAATGCACATCCAGATTCAAATGCACCTTCGGCAGCCACAACAACAACGGAGTAAACATCAACAACACCAACATCCCAGCAGTAAGCCCAGATGAACGCACAGGATTTCTCTTACCCATCCATATACTGAGTGAAAGCGCTAATACTGAGAGTATAATGCTAGTGATTACCATGATTCATAAGGCTACTACTTCACCATATTACGGATCTCATCAATCTGATCTTTCGATAAATTCTGATCCTTCTCATCCAACAACGCAGCCACCAAATTCTCAGGCTTCCCCTCAAAAAACGTAGAAATCAAATTCTTCAACGCAGACTTACGCGCCTTCTTCTCCGTAATCGCAGGCTTATAAATATACCGCCTAGATTCCTTAGCATGCTTTACCATCCCCTTATTCTCAAGCGTAACCAATAAAGCTCGTACCGCAGAATAAGACGGGGGATCGGGTAAATTCTCCTGAACATCTTTCGCTGAAGCCTGACCCAGCCTATAAATAATGTCCATAATCTGCCTCTCTCGGCGTGACATTTGACCTTTTTCTAATCTGTTCATTCCTCTATAATATAGGATGCTAAAAATACTGCAATTAAAAAAGTGCAGTATTTTTAGCATAAAAGATTTGACCATTCATCTAAATGCTGTTTTTCTAGCCTTATTATGAAATTCAATTCACTATCAAACATCACAAAAAAAATTACCTTATCCACCTCAGCCGTAATCACATCCATCCACCTCACCAGCTGTAGCGCCCCTCCATCCGCCGCCCCTAATGTGCCTGCATTCTCTGGCACCTCAGATTACACAGCAGAACACACCCCCCTCCCTACAGCAGCCAAAACCAAAAGATTATCCTCCCCTAAGCCTACTCCCACAGAGCGCCCAGGACTCGGAACGGGATGGGGAAACGACGTTGCCTCCTCAGTAAATTTCACCAACTTCCAACGGAATAGCTCTAACCCTGTCTCCATCTCATCCATCTACTACAATGACGAAGAAGGAATCAAAGCCATGACCAAATCATGGAACTACGCCGGTAAAGGCCTACAAAAAACGGCTAACGGAATGGTAGAATGGGGAGTCAAAGGAAGCTGGGGTTACCTCAAAAACAAACACTCCAGCGGCAAAAGATTTATCATCGGTCGTAAAAATAAAACCTACTCACTCGTCGTCAAAAACCTCTGTAAATCACGCCTAGAACTCGTCATGAGCGTTGATGGACTAGACATCTTAGATGGCAAGTCAGCCTCCACCAAGAAACGCGGCTACATCATCCAACCCGGAAAAACCCTCACCGTCAAAGGCTTCAGAAAAAGCTCAGACGCAG
>JALZVD010000312.1 GCA_023300205.1 Akkermansiaceae bacterium
TTAGCCGCTGGTCTACCAGAAGCCTTGGCTAATCGCCTTGCTGACGGCAGATAAAAACCTTCATAGTTCACGGGGCTACTATAAAATGGAAACTCCACCCCTCGAAGTAGTCTGCGCCCTAATCATCAATGAAAATGGCAAGCTTCTAGCCTGTCGTCGTGGCCCTAACACTTCACTCCCAGGCAAATGGGAATTCCCTGGCGGAAAAGTGGAAATAAATGAAACACCAGAATCTGCCCTCAAAAGAGAAATCCAAGAAGAACTAGAGATTTTCATCTCCATACGAGCAACCTTAGACACAGTGACTCACCACTACCCTCATTTTACCATTGCCCTCTCCCCTTTTCTTTGCCAAATCATAGATTCACAACCTCCTAAATGCATCGAACACGCAGAAATTAGATGGGTGAACCTCTCAGAACTCTCCTCTCTAGAATGGGCAGAAGCTGACTTACCCATTATTGAACAATACAAAAGATTACTATGACCACAAACTCAACCAAACTCATCGTCTTTGACTGCGACTCCACACTCTCATCCATTGAAGGCATTGATGAATTAGCTCGTGAAAAAGGCTCCGAGATATTCAATGAAGTGGAGGCTCTTACCAATGCAGCAATGAACGGCGAGGTTCCACTAGACCAAGTCTTTTCCCGAAGACTAGAAATCATCCAGCCTGATCTAATCACCTGCCAAAAAGTAGAACAACTCTATATAGAAACGGTTGAACCAACTGCCCTCAAAACTCTCGATAAACTGAAAAATCTAGGCTACACACCCATCATCCTCTCTGGAGGCTTTAAAAGACTCATTGAACCCCTAGCCAAATATCTAGCAATAGAAAGAGTAGAAGCTGTTCCACTCACCCTAGATGAAGCCGGAAACTATGTAGAATTTGATGCCAGCTACCCAACAACCTACAATGGAGGAAAACCAGAAATCATCAATAAACTCAAAACTGAGTTCTCTCCTGATCGTATCATCATGGTTGGTGATGGTGCCTCAGACCTAGAAACCAAAGAAGATGTTGACCTCTTCGTAGGTTACGGGAAATACACTGATCGCCAAAAAGTTAGAGAAGGAGCAGATCACTTCATCTACTCTCTCGCTGACTTGCTAGATATTATTTAACCTCCATTCGTAGATGCTCGATCGCCTCTCTTAAGTCAGATTCATTAACCTCATCAGACACAAAACTTACCCCCAGTGACCTCAACAAAACAAACCGGATTGATCCACTAGAAAACTTCTTATCCGTCAGTAGCTTCTCCATAACCCTATCAGTAGAAATTTTCTCATCCAGAACAAGCGGTAACTGAAACAACTCCAAAAGAGCGATAATCCGTAACCCATCAGCCTCAGTCAAAGTGCTTCGCCTTTGAGATAAATACACCGCTGCTCTGATCCCTAGTGAAATTGCTTCACCATGCAGAAGCTCACCATATGGCAAACTAGCCTCTATACCATGCCCTATCGTATGGCCAAAATTCAGTAACGCGCGAGTATCATTCAGCTCCTGCTCATCTTCCTCCACAACACGCGCCTTGATTGCCAAATTCCTAGCCAGTAAATCCGCCGGTGGTTGCTGATTTACCGGGTCTAACTTCTCCAAATCTCTAAACATTGCCGCATCCCTTATCGCAGCA
Organism: Akkermansiaceae bacterium; assembly: GCA_023300205.1. Classification (GTDB taxonomy): domain Bacteria; phylum Verrucomicrobiota; class Verrucomicrobiia; order Verrucomicrobiales; family Akkermansiaceae; genus Rubritalea. The sequence goes on from JALZVD010000312.1 coordinate 1,647, forward strand.
TGCTTGATCACCTCAGCAAAACCCTCTCGGTATTCACGCCCTGATAAAGTCTGCAACGTAACCGGATCTACAATCACCATTTTAGGCTGATGAAATGCCCCAACAAGATTCTTCCCTTCAGCTATATTCACACCCGTCTTCCCTCCCACTGAGCTGTCCACCTGAGAAACAATCGTAGTTGGAATCTGAACAAAAGGAATACCCCGATAAAACACAGCCGCAACAAACCCTGCAAGATCTCCTACCACACCACCTCCTAGAGCCAAAACAAAGGACTTTCTCCCATGCCCAGCCTGCGTCATCTCACTACACAAATTTTCCACATTCCCCATACTCTTAGAAGCCTCACCAGCCACTACCACATGCTGTGAAAGCTTAATACCAGCATCGATTAACGCCTTAGCAACTGAATCCGCGTAATGAATAGCCACATTAGAATCCGTAATCAAAGCACAGTGAAAACCAAGCCCCAATGTCGAAATCTTCTCCCCAAAAGATTCTAAAATCCCGTATTCGCACCAGACATCATAACTCCTATCCCCCAAATCAATATGTACCTTGCTCATAGAAATGGACTAAAGTATGATGACTACGAAGTAAATCATGAATTCAGGCTGGCAAAATAAAATCGACCGAATATCATCGTCAATAGAACAACATACGAAGAGGACCCTCTCTTACAAAATCAACTAATTAACTCCCACCAAAACATTTCATCTAAAATGGACAAAATCCCAATCAAATGCACATCCTGTGGACAAAAATTCTCCGTTACTGAATCCTACATTGGCAGAATGGTAGAATGTGGGGCTTGTGACCAAAAATTTAAAGTAGAAGACTCTGCTCTAGTTCGGCAGAAAAAACACTATCCCGGTGAAAAATCAGAATCAAATGCGCAGATCTTTGCCAAATCGCCCGATGCTAATCCTAAGAAACACCAAGATGTCGCATTCCAAACCGCTAACTACCAGAATGTATCTGCCGATCATATTCAGCCACCTAAGCCTCTAAAAACTCTAATGATTGCCATTGGAGCCATCGCCATTCTATTCTTTATCGCTCTTTTTCTTTTAGGCGGTAGAGAAGGAGGCATGCTAAAGGGCTTAGACAATAGCAAACGCCTCATCCTTGCTAGTTTCATTGCATTAGCTGGTTCAGCGTTAATTCTTGCAGGTTCTAGGAAAAAATCTAAAGGACTATTAGCTTCATTCATTCTTGGAGGATCACTCATCGCTATGCCGTTTCTATTCCCTGAGGTCATCGATGACACAATCGCTGAGCAGCCTAACGAAATCATTACAGTCGAATCCAAAATCGAAGATGAAAACAGCTATTCTGTCAGGCTTGAAAAATACAAAAACGGAATTGGCTTTGGAAAAATCGAAGCCTCAAGAATTCAACTTGCTGACCCTAGCGCCTTAAAAGCAATCGTATTACGTGACAGTAAAATACAGGATATTGATCCTATCCTTTCATATTTAGAAAATGCGACAGAAATTAGTTCAAGCCCTGTAACCTACACATTTGGTAGAGAACTCGAGGGACGCCCTGTCACATTAATCACATTTATCTCAGACACACCGCTTGAACGCGTCTTCGATTTAACAAAGAAATTTGGAGTCCCTCAAGAAATGAATGACATCAGAACCGCTCTCAAAGTAATCGAAGTCATCGTAGATAGAACCACTCTCTTAGGACAGCCATCAGCCCTCACCAACGACCCTAATCACCGCCAATACTTCGATGCTAATTACCTAGAACTAAGAAGCATTGACCGTAATAAACAGCTTAACGCGGCTAAAAGACTCGAAACATCAGCAGACAAAGGCAGGCAATCAGACATCGCGACGGCCTTAGCAAACTTAATTAACACTAGAGACCACGAGCTATCTAGGCAAGCTATCTCAACTCTTAATCAATGGACAATACCTGAATACAAAACAGATCAAAGAGTCATCGACTACGCAAAAAAAATAGCGGGCACTGAAAACATGAGTAGAGCTGTCATGAATTATCTAACAGACAGAGATGTTCCTGGATCAGAAGAAATACTCTCTAAACAATGGGCCAGCCCAAAAGGTCACCTAATCTGGGCCAATTACCTAATAAAAGCAAACAAGCGGGGAGAAAAAGCCCTCATAAAGGCTCTCCCTAATGTAGATAAAAACCACTACAGATCTGCAATAACCATCCTCAGAAAAATAGGCACAGTAAAATCAATATCCACCATTAACAGCGTATTATCAAAGGCTAATGAAGAAGACAAAAAGTATTTTAAAGCTGTTGTTGACGAAATCAAATCCCGACAGTAGTCTGCGCTTTCAGAAAAACAACATCCCGTTTTTCTTACCTTTCTCTTAAGATTTTGGAAAGGCCACCGTGGCGGAATTGGTAGACGCCCCAGACTTAAAATCTGGTGTCCTTCGGGGCGTACCGGTTCGATCCCGGTCGGTGGTATTTTCTCTCTATACTTCATTACATACTGCCCTTAGCAGTCATTACATATTACCTTAATCTCACTATGTCAGCTAAACTATCACTAGCAATCTGTGGTTGCGGATCTCGTTCACGGACATACTCAAAAATAGCCATCTCCTTAACCAATGAGTTTGAGATCGTCGCTGGTGCTGACCCTATTCAATCTCGGGTACAAGCCATCCACCAGATCTCAAACAACCAAAACTTCAAAGCCTTCTCATCCGCAGAAGAACTACTCGCCCAGCCAAAACTTGCAGACATCATGCTCATTGGCACACAAGACCAGTTTCATTTCGAACCAGCTAAAAAAGCTCTCGAACTCGGTTATCATATCCTACTAGAGAAGCCCGCCGCCCAAACTATCCAGGAGGTCAAAGAACTCGCTGAACTCGCAAAAAAACACAACAGAAAAATCGTTCTCTGCTTCGTCCTCCGCTACACACCATTCTATTCCAAAGTAAAAGAAATCATCGATTCAGGACAGCTCGGACAAATCATCTCCCTACGCGCTCATGAAGGCGTTGACCCATTTCACCAAGCCCACTCATACGTGAGAGGCCACTGGGCCAAATCTGCTGATTCCACTCCTATGATCATCGCAAAATGCTGCCATGACACAGACATCATCTCATGGCTTATCAACTCCCCCTGCACCTCAGTTTCATCCATTGGTAACACCGCCTATTTTAATGAAAATCATGCCCCAGAAGGAGCCACTGCCAGATGCACTGATTGCTGCCCTCACGCGGACACATGCCTCTACAGCGCTCTAAGATACACCACAGATAAAGAATCTTGGCTAAACATGGTATATCCAGATCCTACCACAAAAAGAACTAAAGAAAAAATCCTAAACTGGCTTCACACATCTCCATGGGGAAGATGTGTCTACAGTTGCGATAATGACGCCGTTGACCATCAGCAAGTAATCATGGAATTTGATAATGGTGCGTCAGCCTCCCTATCAATGACTGCATTTGATTCAGGAAGAACCCTAGAAATATTCGGAACCAAAGGCTCTCTAAGAGGAGGTGACGCCATCAAACAACAATTTAACACAGACCTAATCATTCGTGACCATCACAACGGTGAATTAGAAAAAATCAATCTCCAAGATCAAATAGACAAACAATACGCCGGTCATGGCGGTGGAGACCACGGACTCATCAACTCACTCTCTCGTATCATTAATGAGTCCTCTGAGTCCCCTATCGAATCAATCATCGAAGGACACCTTATTGGCTTCTCTGCTGAAAAATCTCGATTACAAGGTGGCATAAAAATCACTCTAACTTAGCACATTTAAAATACCAAAAAGAACTCTACACCCACACTTGCGACTTCACCATCCGAGTTTAAGATCCCAATAATAACCTCATACAACATGAATAAAAACCTCAGGCTATCACAGGTCAAAAAACTCACCCTATATATCAGTTCTCTAGCTGTAATTTCTGTTGCCAGCGCCTGCCTTCAGCCCCACTCCCTCACTCAAGTAACACAACCTAAAGTCACCCAGACACCACCAAAAAAAAATACCGTTATTCCCCCAGTTAAACCACAATCCCTGCTCCCAAACAAATTACACCAAATCAGTCATCAAAAAATTCAGTTCAACATCGTCACCTTTGATACCAGAAACCAGAACCTCATCGTTGCTGACCAGCCAAAAGGCCCAGGCTCCATCTGGCCAGACTCACAATCCGCAGCAAAAGCAAATAAAGGAATTGCTGCCATTAATGCTGGATTCTTCACACCAGAAGGTGCCCCACTAGGTATCGTCATCGCAAACGGAATCCAGCAAGGATCTAACAACACATCATCCCTAGGAACTGCCATGTTCTATCAAACCAACACCATCACTAAAATTTCACGCAGAGCCATCTGGAACAAATTATCCAAATCTCCTCCTCTCAACCTCCTTCAGTCTGGCCCCATGCTTATAGAAAATTCCAAAACCGTCGCTGGCTTATCCTCTAAATCATCACGCGTCCGCTCATTCATCGCCACAGATGGCAAAAATCACTGGTGCATCGGCCATGTCGGCACCTGCACATTAGCACAGCTATCTAATGCTCTCGCTACAATAAATATCGAAAATTTCAACATCACAACTGCGCTCAATCTTGATGGAGGTCGCTCATCAGACCTATGGGTATCCTCATCAGTTACCGGAGGCCCCAAGACCATTCGCCCATTCTGGAATAAACCAGTACGTAACTTCCTCATACTTAAAAGCAACTAACCTCTATTTCCACATCACACCCTATGTTCCACACACACCGCCGTATGTTCACCCTCATACTAACCCTACTTAGCCTCTCTATACTCACCTCATCCGCTAAATTTGAACAGATCTTACTACCCATCAATGAAAACAACAAAAAAGTTTCATTCACCCTATTTCACTTTGATAACTCTAAAAAAGTAACCCTAGTAGATGTTAAAAATCACATAGGTGACAGCGTTACCAGCATCAAAGCAGAAGCCGCTGTATCTGCCTCTATACCTCATCTCACATTCAAAGCAGACCAACTTGTATTCACAAACAACACTCCCTATTTCATCCAAGATCAAAAACTCCACAGCTCCATTAAATCAACCAGTAAACACAAACACACATTCATCCTCACTGACAAATCAAGCCAACACGCAATCGGCTACGCTTCAAACATGAGTGACAAAGAACTAGCATTCGCAATCAAATACTACCTACTCTCCAGCAAAGTTACACTTACCTCCGCGGTCATTCTAGACTCAGGTAATCAATGCGGGTTCTACAAACACAAAGGTCAATACACCCCCTACTACCTAAAAGAACTCAAGAAACCAGCAAAAGCACTCATCATTCAGTAAACTTCACTACAGCTTTAGCCAAGCCTCCACCTCGGCTAAATTCTTCGTATTCACCACATCTTCCTTAGTCAGCCAGCCTTTCCTCGCTAACCTCACCCCATAGGATAAATACTGTAACTGCTCAGCTCTATGAGCATCCGGGTTAATACTACACTTCACACCCTTCTCCTTTGCTTTTTTCCAATAACGCCAGTCCATATCCAATCGCATCGGATTACAATTTAGCTCGATCACCGTCCCTGTCGCTACAGCGCAGTCTATAATCTTGTCCACATTCACCGCGTAGGGATTACGCTTCAGCAATAAACGCCCTGTAACATGCCCCAGCATCGTCACATACTCGTTCTCCATCGCACTGATGATCCTCGCCGTCATCTCCTTCTCAGGCAACGTGAACGCATTATGCACAGACGCCACACAATAATCTAGCTGCTTCAGAACATCATCAGGAAAGTCCAGACTCCCATCCTTCAAAATATCAACTTCAGAACCAGCCAACAATTTAAACTTACCATCCCACAGAGGATCCTCATTCAGCTTTCGTATTTCAGCCACCTGCCTCAACAACCTGTCAGCATAAAGACCATTAGCCTGAAATGATGACTTACTATGATCTGCTATACCCAGATACTCCAGCCCTATGTCGATCGCAGCCTCTGCCATCTCCTCCAGACTATTCCTCCCGTCAGATGCCGTCGTATGGTTATGGAACGTCCCTCGTAAGTTCTCTAACTCCACCAGCTTAGGTATCTCTCCCCTCTCCGCAGCCTCTATCTCACCCCTATTCTCACGTAATTCAGGTGGAATGTAATCCAGTCCCAGAGCACGGTAAATATCCGCCTCATCCTCTACCACCGGTAACTCCACGCTCTCATCCTCACCCTGGAAATCATACTCATTCAGTGACCACCCCTTCTGCTTCGCACGCCTACGCATCTCCACATTATGCTCCTTACTCCCACTGAAATACTGCAAAGCAAACGGATACGCCGTATTTGATACTGCTCGTAAATCACACTGCAACCCGTCATCTAACCTAATCGACACCTTCGTATCTCCACACACAATCACCGAGCTAACCTCATCCAACTTACTAAAATACTCCGTCAGCTCTGCCGGCCTGTCCGTAGCGACTAAAATATCTATATCATGCAGAATCTCCTTAGACCTCCTATAAGAACCAGCATGAGTACACCGCAGTGTCCCAGGATGCTCTCTGACATAATCTAACAACGTCTCAGCCATCACAGACACACTCCCCAACCTAAAATGACTCGCAAACTTCTCCTTCAGCTCGATCGCTTCCAGAATCTTCACCACAGTCTTCGCTCCAAATCCACTCAACCTCGCAACCTCACCATTCTCACAGACTTCCTTCAGCCCAGTTACAGAATCCACACCCAACTTATCGTAAAGAGCCTTTATCTTCTTCGGACCCAGTCCTGATAAATCAAATAAAGCAAACAACCCCTCCGGAAACTCCGAACGTAACTCCTCATAATACGTCATCTTCCCCGTCTGCACCAGCTCAGTCACCTTATCCTGTAGCGCCTTGCCAAATCCCTTCACCCCACCCAGATTACCCTCCTTAGCCAGAGCGATCACATCCTCCTCCACATTCATCACAGCCTCTGCACCATTCCTATAAGCTCGCGTCTTAAAGATGTTCTCACCCTTCAACTCTAGTAAAAGTGCTATTCCCTCTAAAATCTCAGCTACATCTTCACGTCCTATTTCCATAACCATATTCAACCTCACTCTCTCCATAAATCAAAACAAATATCAGCATTGCCAAGCCATTACCTCTAGTTTATAGCTCACACATGTCCGTTTTACTAACATCTATACTCACTCTCGTTTTGTGCCTTAGCACCATGACCAGGGCTAATCAGCTCATTGCTGGCATCAATTACGGAGATGACCTTCAAGCTGTCACCAATAAACTAAAATCAAGTAAACTAGTCACATCTAAAATCTCCAAAAACCTATTGAGTAGAACGGACATCAATGGATCATTCACCACCGCCAATAAACTAGCAGGAATGAAGTTCAAACTCTTCTTCGACTGGGCTGAATCAGGCAACTTAGAGCAAGTCACCTACCGTTCCTCAGCACTCCCTTCATCAGACTACAACCACAAGCTCAAGTCATCATGGAAGCGTGCAATCACCGTCCTCACATCCATCTACGGAAAAGCTAGTAACTTAGGTGATTTCCCGCCTAAAAGCAAGCTCGCTCCAGGAGCCATCGAGTTCTCACACGAATGGAAAATCAACAACGGATACATCTACCTAGGAGTCGGACAAGAAACCAAAAGCTTCACACTCAACATCAGATTCTGTGAGTTTTCACTCACCGCACATCAATAACCTATATAAAGCATGCAGTCGCCACATCAGGCACTTCAGAAATACTTTAGCCTCTCAGAGTTTCGCCCCGCTCAGCTTGAAATCATCGAGCACGTAGTCGCCGGCAGAAACACCCTCGCTACCCTCCCCACTGGATCAGGGAAATCTCTCACCTTCCAGCTCCCCTCATTCCTCCTACGTACCCACGGCACCACCATAGTCATTTCACCCCTCCTCTCCCTGATCCGTGACCAAGTCCAAAAGCTCCAGCAACAAGGCATCAACGCCTGCCAAATAGACTCCACACTCACCGCTCAAGAAAGGCAGCACAATCTAACAGAACTCCAAGCAGGCAACATCCAGCTCCTCTACACCTCCCCAGAAACACTAGGAAATCCTCAACTCCTAGACATACTCAAACAAATCGACATCTCCCTAGTCGCCATAGACGAAGCCCACTGCTACTCAGAATGGGGCCACAGCTTCCGCCCCTCCTACCTCTCCCTCCCCCTACTTACTCGCGCCATTCAGCCCCACGCAGTCCTCGCACTCACTGCCACCGCTACAAGAAAAGTCGCCTCAGACATTCGCAAAGCCTTCCGTATCAAAACTCCTCAGCATATCTCATCCTCCCCCAGACGGAGCAACCTCAGTTACACCATCATCCCCTCAGAGGATCAACAACGACCAGACCACCTCTCTAACATACTCGCCAAACATCAACACCTCCCCGCCATCGTCTACGCCATGCGCCAAGAGCAATGCGAGGAAATTGCCCACCACCTCTCATCCAACGGACTACGTGCCAAATCCTACCACGCAGGCATGTCATCTCAGTCACGTAAAACCATCCAGGACGACTTCCTAACAGACAAAACCCAAGTCATCGTAGCCACCATCGCCTTCGGCATGGGAGTCGATAAATCCAACATCCGCTCCATTATCCACTACCACCTACCCAAGTCTCCAGAAGGATGGATGCAAGAATCCGGCAGAGCAGGCAGAGACGCACACCCTGCCCACACATACCTCCTAGCATGCCCCGCAGACATCATCCCACTAACAAACTTCATCCGCGCCAGAGAATTAGACGAATCCTCCATCCACCGACTCATCACCACCCTCACATCTCAGGGAAAAACAGCCACCATCCAGCCCTACCACACCCGAGTCAACCTAGGAATGCTCACCTCCACCCTAGACGTCCTTCTCGCCAAGCTCGAACTCCTCAAGATCACCAAATACACCCACACCACTTGGCGCTACATCAAGATGAACGTCCTATACGGCAGAACCTTCAACTTAACAGACTACCCTAAAAAACACCATAAAGCACTCACCCACCTCATCAACATGAAAGGCTTATACGACCGCTATGACCTACATGACGCACCAACAGACTTCGGCGTCCCAGCAGAAAAACTCTACCAAACCCTCCTAGAAATCAAACACTCAGGCGAATGCTACATGCGCTTCTCCGGCTGGCAAAAACACTACAAAATTCTCAAACCACTAGACCCTGAACAAGTCAACGCCCTCACCGCCAACATCTACTCATACCACCAAGACCAACTCACCCACGACGAACTCCGCCTAAAAGAAGTCCAGCGCATCGCCACCACTCGCGCCTGCATCCCCGTCCAATTTGAAAAATGGTTCTCCATCCCCAAAGCCCAGCTCACCCCCTGCAACAACTGCTCATCCTGCAACGGCGAAAAACGCCCCACCAAGCTCAACAAAAAGCCACCCGCTAAAAGATCACCCATCACTGATGAGCAACTCGCCACCATCAAAGAATTTCTAACAAAAAAGAAAAAATACATCCACACCCCCGCCCAGCTCACCTGCGTCCTCTGCGGCATCGGCACACCCTACATACGCCACTACCGCCTCCACTACCATCCCATTTTCAGCACCTTCCAACACCTCCCATACGATGAGATCCACCCATACTCCATCGCCCTCATTGATTAAAAACCTACTTCACCGTCTCATTTACATTTCTCTGAATTACAGAAACAAAGTCAGTCCATGAACCACCCGTAATATCAGATCCTTCAATAGGGATATAGTAAAATAGGTGTTTCTGAGGATACAGCAGTATTCCCTTATCTACGCATCTATACTTAACAATACTCTTCCACTTAGACTTCGCTTCATCATTATCAGTCCGCATCTCATAACCATCTTCTCTCGCAATAAACACAGCATTAATCAACTTCTCTTTCCCCGCAAAAACACGCTTCACTGACCTACTAACATAGATCAATTTATTCATTACATAAAACACTCCCATCGTAAAAATAAAACAATGATAGAACAGAGATAATCCTGAATTATCCTTCAAAAGCAGGATACCTCCAAGCAAAATCAAAATGACCCCCGCAAAAAAGATAAGCCATCTCCTATACTTGAAACGTATATTATAACCTTCAGATACCCCAACCTTCATTACATGAGGCGTCAGCTGATAACTCACCGCTATTTCTTTCTCTTCATCCATAAAACCTACTTCCCTAACAACGTCCCATCACTC
>JALZVD010000313.1 GCA_023300205.1 Akkermansiaceae bacterium
ATGGGGTAGTCATCAGTGTTGAGTCTGATTTTCTCGCGGAGGATGTATTGATCTTGAATGTTGCGGAGTGCTTCTGCGCGGAGAAAGAGGCGTTGTTTGTCCTGAATGCCTTTTCGTGTGTTTCCTGTGGCCCAGAGTTTCTGGTCAACGGCGAAGTCTACCTGGGTGAGGTAGATGGGGCGGTTGAAGACGCGGGAGGCAATGCCTCGTTGAGCGTCGTTTTCAAATTTTGGCTTGTTGTTGCGGAGCTTGCTGGCTATTTGGTCGACTGGGCCTTTGAAGATGAGGAGGTCTAGTATAATGTACAGCATCAATAGCGACCAGATAGCTAGTCGCCAAAGAAATTTTTTAGAGATACCCATTAATACTGCAGGAGGGGGAGGGTGTGCAATGGGTTAGTTCACGGCAACTGCATCTGCACCGGTTTCACCTGTTCTGATGCGGATGGCTTCTTCCATTGCTGAGATGAAGACTTTTCCGTCACCGATTTTACCAGTGTTAGCGCTGCTAACGATGGCTTCTGCGACTTTGCTGGCTAGTTCGTCGTCAACGATGATTTCGATTTTCACTTTAGGGAGAAAGTCTACAGTGTATTCTGATCCACGATAGATTTCAGTGTGGCCTTTTTGTCTTCCGAATCCTTTGACTTCAGTAACGGTCATGCCTTGAACACCAACGGTAGCGAGGGCTTCTTTGACTTCTTCTAATTTGAATGGCTTGATGATTGCTTCTATTTTTTTCATGATCTTGGATGTATATTTGGTTAATATTTTTATAAACAAGCAGATGGTGTGCCAGCTGTGATAAATTTTATAACTTAGTTTATGCTTTAATTTTGAGATATGGCAAGGAAGGAACTTAGATAATTTTAGGTGGCTGTCTTTGGAGGGGGTTTATGCTGGATTATAAATGTGCTGGTTGTAGAGTTGAGTTATGTTTGAGGAAGATGATCTAATCAAGAACTTGGTGCCTGCGGTGAGGCAGCAAATGGAGTCTGAGCAGACTCCGTTTGTGAAGCAGACTTTGGATAGGCTGTTGGCGGCTGGTGAGGAAGAGGGTGAGGTTGAGATGATGATTGCTCTGTGTCTTGCAGATGAGTCTAACCGGATGTTTATTGATCAACGAGATTTTGATCTAGCTAGATATAAGGAATTGCTAGATACGCTTCCTGATTTACCTGAGGGTGGTAGTGGGTTTTAGGGTTTTAGGTTTACTTTATAGATGCTTTCTGCGTTCTGATGGAAGATTTGGTGTTGTTCGGCTTCTGAGTAGGTGGAGAAGTGGGTTCTTACTTTAGTGAGCCATGTGGGTAGGTCTTTCCCTAGATTGCAAACTGGCCAGTCTGAGCCAATGATGACTCTGTCTGCGCTGAAGGATTCTAGGGTGGTGTCTATCCATGGATCTAGAGTTTCTGTGGAGTCAGCTTGGGAAAGGGATGCGATGATTCCGGAGATTTTGCAGGCTACATTGGGAAGTGATGCTAGTTTTTTTAATGAGGTTGCCCAGGTGCTGAAGTTTTCCTGGCTGATGGAGGGTCCGCCGCAGTGGTCGAGGACAAATTGAATATTAGGGCATGATTTAATGAGATCATATGCTAGGTGGTGTTGGTTTTCGTTGATGCAGACATCAAATGGGAGGTCATGGGCGGCGAGTGTTCTTATATTGTCTCTGAAGAGGTTTGATTGTGATATTTCGTCTGGCGTGACATGGAGGACGCGTCTGAAGCCGCAAACGGAGTCTGTTAAGCTGGCTTCTATGAGTTCGCTGAAGTTTTTATTCTCAGGTCTACATGCGGCTATGACTGCTATTAGGTTGTTGTGGTTACTTTTGACGAGTTCTGAGAAAAAAGCGGCTTCTTGCGAGATTTGAGCTTCAGGGACATCTACTTCCATGAAGATGCTGCCTGCGATGGCAAATTCTTTTGTGAGTTGTTCGTAGTTTTCTATTGTGAAATTATTTTGTAGAGCTGGGAGGTCTGCGTTCCATTCATAGTTAAAGTTTTGTTGATAGAGCAAGTGAAGGTGTGTGTCTAGAATAGGGATCATGTAGATGGTACTAAATTGTTCATTTAGTTTTGTCTATAAAAACAGTGGTAAGTTAAATTTATTTTGTTATTTTGCGCCTAATGGCCTTACGAATTGTTTTAATCCTTGAGGGCTGATACTTAACTCGTTAATTATATAACTATATGAATAGACCTACACGAGGAGCTGATAAGATCATCTCTGCAATCTCTTCAAAACTAGCTTCAGAAAGCTTAAAAGGTGGTGATCGCTTGCCATCTGAGGCAAAGCTGTGTGAGCAATTTGGAGTGTCACGAACGGTGGTCAGAGAGGCGATTCAGCAGCTGAAGGCGATAGGTGTGGTTCATACGATAACGGGCAGTGGTAGTTATATTACGGATGGAGATCTACTGGGGTTAAAGAGTTCACTTGAGTTTTACTCGATTATGACAGGAGATACTGATAGCTGGATTGAGCTACTGGAGTTGCGTGCTTTATTAGAGACGGCTTGCGCCCGTAAGCTTGCATCTGAGAATTTTAGCAAGGCTGGCTTGATGGAATTAAAGACGGCATTGAAGCGACAGGCAGAAAACCAGACTGATATTAAATTATATGCTGAACTGGATGTTAAGTTTCACCAGGTTCTGATTCAGGCCTCTGGTAATAAAATCATTGGAGCGGTTCTTTCCTCTTTGGAGAACTTACAGAAGAAATTCTCTCAAGATACTTATATAGACGAAAATAGTAAGGAGCTCATCCAGCGTAATTTGCAGGAGCACTTATCGATTGTTCAAGCGATTGAGAAAAGAGACCCCGATTTAGCAGAGCAAGCGATGAAGAGTCATCTTGAAAAGGCTAAGAAGTATTTATTACAGTATATAAAGCGCATCTCTTCTGTGGCTGACCTGGGTTGAAAACCAATGACAGTTCTTGACATTGTTAGCTCTTAAGCGTTCTATTTGTCATACATTAATAATTCAATGAAAACAGCAGTCATTACAGGTGCGGGATCAGGCATCGGCCAAGCAGTAGCGCGGCACCAAGCTAAAGAGGGAAATCACGTAGTGATTCTGGACTATTCAGAGGAGGCAGCCGAATTAACGGCTGAGCAGATTAAATCTGAAGGAGGCAGCGCAGCTGTCATTAAATGCGATGTGTCAGACACTGAGTCAGTGAAGGCGGCATTTGAGCAGATAGAAACGGTAGATATCTTAGTGAATAATGCGGGTATAGCGGCGGTGGGGAATGTGGAGGTGTGCACTCCAGAGGAGATGGACCGTATCTATAGTGTGAATGTGAAAGGTGTTTATCATTGTCTTCATTATGCGATTCCTAAGATGGTAGCTAATGGAGGTGGGGCGATTGTGAATCTGGCTTCGATTGCTTCTAAAGTGGGGATTCAAGACCGTTTTGCGTATTCTATGTCTAAGGGCGCAGCACACACGATGACGCTTTCTATAGCGCGTGATTACATCGATAAAGGGATCCGCTGTAACAGCGTTTGTCCTGGAAGAGTTCATACTCCCTTTGTGGATGGCTTCCTGGAGAAAAATTATCCAGAAGAGGAGCGTGCTGCAATGTTCGCCAAGCTTAGTGAGTACCAGCCGATAGGGCGAATGGGGACTCCAGATGAGATTGCTGAACTGATAGGCTTCTTGTGCTCTGATAAAGCAGCATTTATTACAGGCTCAGCATATGACATCGATGGAGGGGTGACTCTCTTAAGGTAGGGCCACTTTTTATTTTACATTAACGAACGAAACAATTTTAACATGAAATTAATCCGCTTTTATAAAGACGAAAAACTCACCCCTGGAATTATCTGCAAGGACTGCTCAAACACGGCGGTTGATTGCTCATCATTTGGAGAGGACTGGAACGAACATTTTTTTGAGACAGATGGCCTTAAACGGTTGTTGGACTTTCTGATCGCGAACCGTGCGGATCTTCCGGAGTCGAAGCTAGATGAGGTGAAGCTAGCACCTGCTATTGCACGACCATCTAAGATTGTTTGCATAGGGCTTAACTATGCGCTTCATGCAAAGGAGTCTGGTATGGATGCCCCAACTGAGCCAGTTGTATTCTTTAAGTCAACTTCGGCTTGGTCTGGTCCAAATGATGATATTCTGATTCCTCGTAAGTCAGATAAGTCTGATTGGGAAGTGGAGCTAGCAGTTGTGATAGGAAAGAAGGCAAAGTATGTTACGAAGGAAAATGCTCTTGATTACGTAGCAGGTTATGCGGTGCATAATGATCTATCTGAGCGTGCTTGGCAGATCGAAATGGGCGGTCAGTGGGTGAAAGGAAAGTCAGCAGATACGTTTGCACCATTTGGTCCGTATATGGCAACGGCAGATGAGGTTCCTGATCCTAATAATCTTAATCTTTGGCTTTCACTCAATGGTAAGAAGGTTCAGGACAGCACTACGGCTGACTTTATCTTCAATGTTCAGCACGTGATTTCTTATCTTTCTGAGTTCATGACTCTTCTTCCTGGAGATGTTATTTCTACAGGAACTCCTGCTGGTGTGGGATTAGGTTTTGATCCACCAGTGTATCTTAGGGATGGAGATGTGGTCGAGCTAGGTATCGATGGTTTAGGCACGCAGAAGCAAACAGCAGTTAAAGAACAGTAGAATGAAAATCACAAGTGCTAAGGTTATTGACCTGAGGATACCTACGTCAGATGACCTTTTAGGTTCTGACCCGTTTCATACCGAACCTGATTATTCTTCAGCAGTGCTGCATCTGGAGACAGATGCTGGGCTTAGAGGTGTGTCAGTAGTCTTTACTATTGGAGCAGGCACTGACTGGATCTGTCATGGGATAGAAGATCTCTGTCAGTTGGTTATTGGTTCAGATTTAGAGGATTTCACAAAATCTCCGATTACGCTTTATAAGCGACTTATTGATCATCATCAACTTCGTTGGCTCCATGATGGGGTTTTCCGTATGGCATGTGGTGCGGTGATTAATGCGATGTGGGATTTGTGGGCAAAGTCTGAGAAGAAGCCATTATGGAAACTTCTTACAGATTTAGAGCCAGAGTTCATTGTGGACTGTATTGACTGGAGGAACATTAAGGATGCACTTACACCAGATGAGGCGTTAGAGATTCTTAATAAAGCGAAGGGTAATAAAGCTAAGCGCGAGGAGGAGATGTCTGAGTTAGGGCCTAAAGCGTATTGTACTGCAGGGTGGTTGGGTCTGTCTAATGAGCAAATTAAAGCAACTATCGATAAGCTCCAGGCGGAGGGTTTTGATGCTTTCAAGCTCAAGGTGGGTCAAGATCTGGAGAGTGATGTAGAGCGTATGAAGGCGATGCGTGAGCACATAGGACCAGACATTGACTTGATGGTGGATGCGAATCAGTTCTGGGGAGTTCCCGAAGCGAAGCAGCACATTGAGCACTACCGCCCGTATCATTTGAAATGGGTTGAGGAGCCTATCGCTCGTGATGATGTCCTGGGTTATGTGGAGCTGGCGGAGACCTTTAAGGATGCATCATTTGATATGGCATGTGGTGAGCAAGGTGCTTCACCGGTGATCTTTAAGCAGTTGCTGAAGAGTGATGCTATCGGTTACTGCCAGATAGATGCTGTTCGCGTGGCGGGTGTAAACGATGTGATGGCTATTATTCTGATGGCTGCTAAATATGGTAAGCCTGTTTGTCCACATGGTGGAGGAATAGCGCTTTGTAATATGATCCAGCATTATGGAATGTGGGATCAGATTGCTGTAAGCGGGCATTCGGATACTCAGCTTGTAGAGTATATCGATTTCCTTCAAGAGGCGGTTAAGGAACCGGTGGTAATGAAGAGAGGGCATTATGCGACTCCAACGGCTTCAGGTTGGGGGCTAGAATTCCACGAAGAGTTTTTAAACGATCATACTTACCCGACAGGTAAGGTGTGGAAGGATAGACCAGCAGAGAAGTGTGGAGCGAAATTTGAGAGTGTCAAAAAGCTGAATTAGAATAAATTCAGAACGTAACGAACTAACCCAATTAAAACCATGGAAAAGCAACCAGTCATACCGAAAAAATATCTATTATCATTTATACTAGTCACTATATTATTTGCCCTGTGGGGATTCGCAAATAATTTTACTGATCCATTGGTAAAGGTATTTAAGGACGTTTTTGCAATTAGTAATGCGCAATCTTCTGTGGTCCAGATGGCATTTTACGGTGGTTACGCTACGATGGCTATTCCGGCTGCATTATTTATTAGAAAATTTTCTTATAAAGCAGGGATTGTTGTTGGGCTGACGCTTTTTGCG
>JALZVD010000314.1 GCA_023300205.1 Akkermansiaceae bacterium
TTTGCATTGAGCCCCTTACGTTCACGCATGATCGTAGCGATGCGCTCAGACATATTAATCCATTTTGACTCACCAAGATCCTCAGTAAGCTTAACTGCCATCTTCTGCAGATGAGGAGCACGAGGATCGAGAACCTTATAAACACGGTGACCGATTCCCATAATCTTCTTCTTATTCACTAAGCAATCTTCAACAAAGGCATCAACCTTATCTTCACTACCGATTTTATTCAGCATATTAATCACTCCCTCATTCGCTCCACCATGAAGCGGTCCTTTAAGTGTTCCAATCGCTGAAG
Source organism: Akkermansiaceae bacterium (assembly GCA_023300205.1). Taxonomy (GTDB): domain Bacteria; phylum Verrucomicrobiota; class Verrucomicrobiia; order Verrucomicrobiales; family Akkermansiaceae; genus Rubritalea. The sequence continues at coordinate 299 of JALZVD010000314.1, forward strand.
TCATTGCTGAATAAAGATCTGAAAGAGTCCCACTCGTCACACGCGCTGAAAAAGTAGAAGCGTTCATCCCATGATCAGCATGGATAATATAAGCTACATCCAGGGTCTTGACTGCAGAAGCAGATGGCTCTTCTCCCGTCATCAGATAGAGAAAGTGCGCTGACTCAGAGAGATCCGTCCGAATTGGAGGAAGATCTAAACCCTGACGTACACGATGATAATAAGCAACAATCACAGGAGTCTGTGCCACCAGTGAGGTAGCAACCTGCATGTTAAGCTCAGCATCAGGCTCACCAACTTCAGCTCTTTTATCAAAGATTCCTAACATCGAAACCGCTGTTCTAAGAACATCCATAGGAACAGCATCATTTGGTAGACTCTTCAGAAAGCTAATCACTTGCTCAGGAAGCTCACGGTTACTTCTTAAGCTCGCCTCTATGCCTGTTAACTCTTCAGCATTAGGAAGCTTACCGTGATGCAGAAGATAAGTGACTTCTTCAAATGAACAATGCTCTACAAGATCATCGATGTCATAACCTAAATAAGATAATTTGCCTTCTAAACCCTCTACTTTCGATAGGGCTGATTCGTTCGCGATGACGCCTTCTAGGCCTTTTGCATAGTCACTCATATTGATTGGTTAATTGGTTGTTTAAAGATTAAAAAAAATTCTGAACACACATAACCCAAAATATAGGGTAATGACAACGTTCTTCTTAAAGAAAAAAACACACCCACCAAAAGATGCAAGAGAATATCACTTGTTAACCATATTCAGTATTGGCACAACTCATACATATAATGTAAGTAATCCACATGAGCATCATCTTATCCATCGAAACGAGTATTCCAGAGGCCTCGGTTGCATTGACTATTGATGGTGAAATATCCACCCAACAAGATTTTGAAAGCCATCGACAACAGAATAAACTGCTCTTTCCCGCTCTCGAATCTATAATCAGCCAATTACCTCATAACCAAACTCCAGATCTCATCATCGTTGGAACTGGACCAGGAAGCTACAGCGGATCACGCATCTCCATCGCCGCCGCCCAGGGTCTAGCCATCGCATACAATTGCCCAGTAGTCGGACTCTCTTCATTCCTGGGAACCCCAACCTTGGCTAAATACCCCACCGCGTTCGCAGTCGGAGACGCCAGACGTGACACCTACTTTATCGCTGAAATCCAACAAAACCAACCCAACTTCAAAACCGGCCAACCCGAACTAATTTCACTCGACACCTTGTGCGACAAACTGTCACACATTGACACCTCTCAAACACCAGTATTCACCTTTGAGAAAGAACTCCCCATCAGCCATATTACCGACTACCTCACTGAGAAATCTCACGCCACATTACTCACCAAAGCATGGTTAAACCTCAGCCACAAATCCCAGCAAAATCTCCTCAAAACTCCCCCTCAACCCGCTTACCTCAGAGCTCCATTTATCACCAAAGCCAAACCTGGACACCCTCTATTAAGAAATAAATAATCATTCGTTTCAAACAAGTAAATATTAAATAAAATGCATAATCAAGAACAAGTTAAGGACTTTTTGAACCTTGGAAAAGTAATCCCTTCTTTAGAAGAAGCAGGATGGAAAAGATCACTTCACAATGTACTCAATCACATCCTTGGTATCCATAGATGCAGGCAACTCGTCCTCGATGCGAACCAAGCAGAAACTCATAATATATTCGGCAGATTCCTAGAATTACTAGATCTCCTAGTGGACTCAAAAGGAATCCCTGAAACCATTAAATCTCTCCCCAAATCGACCGGCGCCATGATCATCGCCAACCACCCTTTTGGTGGAGCTGACGCCATGGCTATGAGCTCACTTTGCGCCGGAAACAGACCTCATGATAGTAAGATTCTCGCCAACTCTCTAGTCTATTCAGCACCCAAATTTAAAGACTATCTCCTCCCCCTCAAAATCCTCAGTGAGCCAAATGCTGCCCGCCATAATCTCAAGACCTTAAAAACCGCCGCCAACCATGTCACTGCCGGAGGCATCCTCGGAGTCTTCCCCGCTGGCGGAGTATCTCACTACCAGCCTGACCAATGCAAGATCACCGATGGCCCATGGTCAGAGCACATAGCCCGTATCGCAATGAAGACGAAAGTCCCCGTTATCCCAGTAAAGTTCTTTGGTAAAAACCCCCTCTGGTTCCAAATCCTAGGAAAAATGCACCCCCTCCTCAGAGCTGCCCTAATTCCTAGAGCTTTACTTATCATGAAACATCAGACAATAAAGTGTCGCGCAGGAGCCATCATCGACCATGAAACCCTCGCCAAAGCAGAAAACCCCACCAGCTTTCTCAGAGATGCTGTATACCGCATCAAAGAATAAACCATCAATCACTATCTAAACATTATGAGCCTTAACGAAAAATTAACAGAAGACATGAAAACCGCCATGAAGGCGAAAGATAAAGTCTCCCTAAACACCATCCGCACCCTCAAATCAGCGGTCAAAAACGCAGCCATCGAACAAGGCAACGCAGACACAGTCCTCGATGACGCCGAAATCACAACAGTGATTCGTAAACAAATCAAACAACGACAGGACTCTATCACGCAGTATTCAGAAAACGGTAGACCTGAACTAGCCGAGACCGAGCAAAATGAAATCAACGTCCTAGAACGCTACCTACCCACCCCTCTCACCGCAGAAGAAGTAAATGCATTCGTAGCAGAAGCAATCGCTGAAACCGGCGCTAATTCCAAAGCAGACATGGGAAAAGTCATGGCTATCATGCAAAAGAAAACAGAAGGCAGAACCGATGGCAAAACCATTAGTCAAGCAGTCATGAAGGCACTTAACTAAGCGACTCTTAAACCCCAGCAGAGAATGAGATACCTACTCATAGACAACTCTAACACCCGCACCAAGTTCATGATCGGAACGGAGCAATCCCTACTACCCTGGATTGAACACATCAACACATCAAAAATTTCTACTAACACCATCACCAACGCACTCATTGACCAACAATGGGATGCTGTCTACCTCTGCTCAGTAGTTCCTAAAAAAGCAAAGATCATCGAATCCACACTTAAGGAACTCTCCAATAAACCCTTCAAAAAACTCACCCATAACTCCCAATTAGGCATAGGTATCAACTACCCTAACCCTAGCCAAATCGGTGCAGATAGATTAGCTAACTCCATCGCAGCCAGCGCCAACTACGGCTCACCATGCATCGTGATCGATTTCGGCACCGCCGTCACCTTTGACATCATCGCAGATGGAAAATACCAAGGCGGAGTCATCGCCCCAGGACTAGGCGCCATGACCGACTACCTCGCCAGCAAAACCGCCCTATTACCAAAAATAACCCTTACGGAGCCAGACAGCACCATCGGCAAATCAACTGAAAAAGCCATGGACATTGGCGCTGTTTACGGTTACCGCGGGCTAGTGCGCGAGATCATCACTGAGCTCAGCAAAGAACTCAAATCACCTCCCACCGTCATTTGCACAGGTGGCGACGGACAACTCATCTCGAATGGACTGCCTGAACTCATCCATCACTACCAGCCTTCAATCACCCTCGAAGGCATCAGGCTTGCAGCCATACTTAATTTTTACTAACACCATCACATGAAGAACAGAAAAAGCATTGGAATCGATTTTGGAGGGACATCGATCAAATTTGGAGTCGTCTCAGGTAAGGAAATCATCACCACAGCCTCACCGATCATTCCTAAAGATCACCCCATTCCAGAGCAACTCATCCGCACCATTGCTGATACCGTGAACCAACTCAAAGAAGAGCATCCTGATGTCTTGGCCATAGGTTGTGGAGTTCCCGGATTTGTCGACTTCCCTACAGGAACCATCCACAATCTCACCAATGTCCCGCACTGGACAAACATCTCACTCAAAAAAGAACTCGAGAACCTAACAGGACTACCCACATCCATCGAAAATGATGCCAACGCCATGTCAATCGCTGAATGGAAACTAGGAGCCGCCAAAGGGTATAATCACGCTGTCTGCCTTACCCTAGGAACCGGAGTCGGCGGTGGCATCATCTCAAATGGAGCCATCATCCGCGGCGCACAATACGCAGCTGGCGAACTTGGTCAGACTTCTATCGATTACAAAGGAAGAAAAGGAAACTACAACAACCCAGGCGCCCTAGAATCCTACCTCGGTAACAATCAGTTCGCAGCAGACACACAAGCAGACTATGAAGCTGCCGGAATCACAAAAGAACTTCAAGTCTGCACTCCTGCCCACATCGCACAAGACGCAGAAAATGGCTGCCGCGTCGCACTCAAAGCATGGGACGGATTCGCTGAAAAGCTCGCCTCCTGCCTCGCCGCAACATGCTGGCTACTCAACCCTGAAATCATCGTCATCGGTGGCGGAGTTGCTCAAGCAGGTAAAATCCTTTTCACCCCACTAGAAAGACACCTCAACTCTCAACTCAGTGG
>JALZVD010000315.1 GCA_023300205.1 Akkermansiaceae bacterium
CAAAGAGATCAAAGAGATCAAAGAGTCAATTAACAAAAAAAGACTCCTCTGTCTCTAACTAAAGGAGTTCTCCTAAATAACAACGCCCAAATAAACTTCTTAAAAAAAAGAATAAACCCTCGACCTAATATCGCAGCCTGTCCACCTGAAAAATAAATCAACCAAGACATCGATTTTCACAAAAAGAATCTTGCACCTTGCTAACTAGATTCCTAAGCTGGCACAGCTACGTCATGGACGCTATTTCTGATACTAACACTCACGTTATTGGGATGATTCCAGCTCGTTGGGCCTCTACACGTTTCCCTGGGAAACCACTCCACATCATCGCTGGCAAGCCATTGCTACAGCATGTCTGGGAACGCTGTCAGAAATGCTCGAAACTGGATAGCATCATCGTCGCTACTGATGACGAGCGTATTTCGACCGCAGCTCAGAAGTTTGGCGCTGAAGTAGTAATGACTTCTCCCCATCATCCTACTGGCACCGACCGGCTTGCTGAAGCTGCTGCGAATTTCCCTCACGCCACCCACATCATCAACATCCAAGGTGACGAGCCCATGATCGAGCCATCACTCATTGATGAATTAGCCCATTCTCTTCTAGCAGATACTGGACTCTCTATGGCCACAGCTGCAAACGAGATCACCGATGATGCACTAATGCAGGACCAAAATGTGGTCAAAGTAGTGCTCAAGCATAATAACGATGCCCTCTATTTCTCCCGCAGCCCTCTCCCATTCAGACGCTCAGAAAGTCCAGAACTCAAGCTGTATCGGCACAAAGGAATCTACGCATACCGTAGAGATTTTCTTGAAAATTTTGTCATCTGGGATCCTTCGCCACTAGAACTCGCAGAAAGCCTAGAACAACTACGAGCCCTCGAAAATGGTGCACGTATCAAAGTTATCATCACTGACGATACCTCAGGCGGGATCGACACCCTAGAGCAAGCTAACGAACTCGAAACACTTCTTAACCCTCCATCATCATTTTCACATATTTAACTACACATGTCTAAACCAACCAAATACATCTTCGTTACCGGCGGAGTAGTCTCCTCACTAGGAAAGGGACTCGCTGCAGCATCACTCGGCACACTACTAGAGCATCGCGGACTGAAAGTCATGCTCCAGAAATTTGACCCCTATCTCAATGTAGACCCAGGCACCATGTCGCCATTCCAACACGGTGAAGTTTATGTATTAGCTGATGGTGCAGAAACTGATCTAGATCTGGGACACTACGAGCGATTCACCAATAGCGAATGCACGCGTCTCAATAATATTACCTCTGGTCAGGTATTTGAAAAAGTCATCAACAACGAGCGTGCTGGTGTTTATCTCGGTAAGACTGTTCAGTTCATTCCGCACTGCACAGATGTAATTAAGGACCGCATACGCGAAGTCACTGAGTCGAGCGACGCTGATGTCATCATCACCGAAATCGGGGGAACCACTGGCGATATTGAAGGCCATCTCTTCCTCGAAGCTCTACGTCAGTTTTCACTCGAAGTTGGACGCGCTAATGTCTGCTTCATCCACGTCACCCTCCTCCCATACATAGCAGCTGCGGAGGAGATTAAGACCAAGCCCACCCAGCAGTCGGTCGCTAAACTTCGTGAAATTGGCATTCAACCAGACATCATTATCTGCCGCACTGAGCACGACCTAGATGAAGACAACAAAGCTAAAATCGCAATGTTCTGTAATGTTGAAAAGCAAAACGTTGTAGCTTTCCGCGATGTCGATCACACCATTTACGAATGCCCTCTAGACCTCCGCAGAGACAAACTAGATCGATTAGTATCTGACAAACTAGGGCTAGAATCAGCCACCCCAGACCTTGAAGACTGGCGTCTATTCGTTGACCGTATTATCAATCCTACCTTCGAGACAAACATCGCCGTAGTAGGCAAATACATCGAACTTCAAGACGCCTACAAATCGATCTACGAATCACTCACCTTCGCAGGAGCACATCATGACACTCGTGTAATCGTCCACCGTATCGACGCTGAAAGGATTGCAGAAGAAGGACCTTCCGTCATTCTTAAGGACATGGACGGCATCCTCATTCCTGGAGGATTTGGTGACCGTGGCACAGAAGGTAAAATCATCGCCACCCAATTCGCTAGACAAAACAACATACCATTCTTCGGCATTTGCCTCGGAATGCAAATAGCCACTATCGAGTTCTCTAGAAACGTTTGTGAACTTGAAAAAGCGAACTCCACTGAGTTTGATCAAGACACTCCTCACCCAGTCATCTCACTACAGGAAGAACAAAAAGGACTCACCACTATGGGCGGAAATATGCGCCTTGGTGCGTCCAAGGCTAAAGTATTCCCTGGAACGAAAGCACATGACCTCTATAGCTCAGAATTAATCACCGAGAGACACCGTCACCGTTATGAATTCAACCCGGCCTACCGCCAACAAATAGAAGCAGCCGGCCTAAAGATCAGTGCCGTCTCAGAGCCAGAAGGATTAGTCGAGATCGTAGAAATAGCAGATCACCCCTTCTTCATCGGAGCGCAGTTTCACCCAGAATTCCTATCAAAACCTAACAAACCTCACCCTATTTTCTCAGGTTTTGTAAAAGCATCACTCGCCAACACCCAATTTAAAGCTTAATCATTTTTCATCATGTCTATTGAATCTAAAATACAAGAACTAGGATACACACTCCCAGAAGCCCCCGCGCCTGCCGGCTCATACGTGAACTACACTCGCTCCGGAAACCTACTTTTCCTCGCAGGAGGCATACCACCTGTCACAGATGAATACACTGGAAAAGTCCCCACAGACACAAGCCTAGAAACAGCCCAAGAAGCAGCTCGCATCATCACCCTTAACCGTCTAGCAGTAGTGAAAGATGCCATCGGATCACTGGATAAGGTCAAACAAATCGTCACCGTAAACGGATTCGTAAACTCCGAGCCAGACTTCTACGGTCACCCATCCGTCATCAACGGCTGCTCAGACCTCCTTGTAGAAATCTTCGGCGATAAAGGCATCCACTCACGCACCGCCATGGGAGCCGCCGCTCTACCACTCAACGTCTCAGTAGAGATCAACATGGTGCTCGAAGTACAAGGCGAATAAATTCTTATAACCGTTTACTGTATCAATTAAAATGCAGCAAAAATATAGTCATTTCATAGCGCTAGATTGAATAAAAACTCGTGAACTGAACTAATTCTCGCTCCAAGCCATTTTAACCAACTCAATAAGTCTCTCTTTCTTAGTAGCAGACGTCTTCGCTAAAAAACCAGACTTATGAGCAAAATGCACATCGTCACAATCATCTACCTTCGTAAATTCTAGGCGAACATCATCATTATATCGAGACATCGCATACCCTTCTCCTCTCCTATCAGGATAGATCATAGCCACACACTGTTGCGCACCAGGCTCTAACTCAATGTATTTACCCATTCCCGCAGATGGCTCCCCAGGCATAGGCTCCGTCCTCGGCATATAAAGCACCTGTAATTCACCCCCTAAATCCAAAATCTCTGAATGCTCAGCTATATAAGTCAAACGTTCCTTAGCACTACTGATATAATAAACGAGGTCTTCTCCTACCATACGCATCAGCTCCCAGATCACATCACCAGGTTTTAATTCCGTATGCTTAGCAAATCTTCGTAAACATGTGATATCCAGTGGTGAATTAAGCTTCGCCATCACATCCCGATCCACATTCAGCCACTTCGCAGTCTTCACCGCTCCTCGAGTATCAAACCACTCCGCAGGCTCTAGCCAGTCACAAAACTTTCGACCTTCCTCATATAAATCAAAATGCCTTAGCACTAAAGACAGAGCACAGGTCGGAACATAGTCCCTGGGAAATTGATGATGATCGAAATTACTCTTCGCGGGATCGTGCTCCCCTCCTACATCAATCACGCAAACCTCTGGATCCGCAATGTCTTCAGCTGTCGGCTCACGTCGGTAAATAGGCACATTATAATGGTAAATCATCACACTACAGGCCAAGAAATCATCTTTATGAGCTCCACCTGGGTGCGTCACTATTTGAGTTATATTCATACCTCTACTAACAACACGGTTATAAAAAAACACAACATTTTACCATCGCCTAACTGAGGTATTTACGCTTTTATTACCAATATGGAATTAAATGGACCTACACCCTATCAGAGAAAAACTATCTGGAAAGCGGCCACTGGCTTTGCCATGCTCGTAATCGGTCTACTCCTCGCCGGCCTCATTTGGCTCACTAGTAACGTCCTCTCATTCCTCCAGCCCGTTCTTCTCCCTGTTGCCGTAGCAGGTGTCATAGCCTATCTACTAGACCCCATCGTCGCTCGCCTCCAGCGTAAAGGTATGAGCAGACTAAAGTCAGTCATCGCAGTATTTGCCTCATTTATACTACTCATCTTCATTCTAGCCTGCATCGTCCTACCTCCTATTGTCAAACAAGTTACAGACGAAGACCAGAGAAACAGGATCGGAGAAAGAATCCAGAACACCATCGAATCAGTCGGTGAAAAATCCTGGCTAAAACCAGTCTTCTCTACACTCCTAGCCAAGCATGAGTCCATGGAGACTAACTCATCACCCCGAAAAACCACTATACCAGAAACAACTACCAGCACCCCAACAAAACCCAAATTCTCTGAAACAAACCTAGCCAACTACCTCACAGAAAACGTTGGGAAAATCGCCGCCGTTGTAGGTAAACTCATCACATCAGGGACATCCACATTCATCGGAACGCTCGGCCTACTAATCGGTCTAGCCATGGTGCCCATCTACCTCTACTACTTCCTCAAAGAAGGATCCGCCATCAAAAACAACTGGCATGACTACGTCCCCCTAAAAGCATCTAAATTTAAAACAGAAGTCGTAGAAACTCTTTCTGAAATCAATGGATACCTCATTTCCTTCTTCCGCGGCCAAGTCCTAGTAGCCATGATTGACGGACTACTAGTCGGCATAGCTCTCGCCGCCTTTAAGCTGCCATACGGAGTCCTCATAGGCCTTATACTCGGCATCATCGGCGTCATCCCATTCATCGGCAACATCATCTGTTTAGTCCCTGCTTGCTTCATCGCATACGTTCATTTCTCAAGCCCCACAGTCCACACCCATGAGTGGATCCTCGGCGAAAATCCATGGGCATACGTCGCGGCAGTCGCCGCCATCTTCGTCATTGTTCAGCAGATAAATTCTCTAGTAACCGCTCCTAAAATCGTTGGTGAATCCGTAGGCTTACACCCGATGACCGTTATCTTCTCAATGCTCTTCTGGTCATTGATTCTAGGTGGCATGCTAGGAGCTTTACTTGCGGTCCCCATGACTGCCGCAGTGAAAGTGCTATTCAGACGTTACATTTGGGAAAGAAAAATAAAGTCACCACTGGATCTTGCCAACTCCGAAGCGCCGCCAAAAGAAGACCAACAAGAAGAACCTGTAACAGCCTAATTACCATGGTAACAATCTCTATCAATTATAAAGGTCAACTTCGTTGCGAAGCCACTCATGCCCCATCAGGAAGCAAGATCTCTACAGATGCTCCAGTAGACAACAACGGCAAAGGCGAGTCCTTCTCACCTACCGATTTAGTAGCTACAGCACTAGCCAACTGCATGGCTACCATCATGGGTATTGTCGCTGAAAGAAGAGGAATTTCATTAGACGGACTCACCTTAAGCGTAGAAAAACACATGTCAGAAGATATGCCTCGTAGAATAAGTAAACTTCCTATCACCATTAAAATGCCTATGTCAGAAGATGACAAAAACAAAAACCTAATGATCAATGCGGCACTTACCTGCCCCGTTCACCAGAGCTTACATGAAAGCATCGAGATCCCTATAAATTGGGTCTGGCTATAGCCAATGTCACAAAGAACTACCTCAGCTAATCACCTCGCATAGATACCTGTGAGTAAGGCCACTGTTCTCAAGCCAATCTTAGTTAAAGTAGCTGACCTACCTGTCCCTGAAAGTAAGCCCTTCGTGTGATATTGATGATCTGAACTAGTTGGCTTCACAAATGTAACCGTCGGCCCACTAACCTTTCTTAAACTTGGAGTAACTGCCAGAGGAAATCCTGAAGAAGCGTAGCTGATCTCCCAAGATGGAGTCACCTTACTATGGTCGCCCTTCCTCATCCAAGGGTAACGCTTAGCTATATCTAGTCCCTCTCCACCTACTCTTGGAATAGTAATCTTAAAGTAAACTGGTATCGCACTGAGAAATTCACTCATCTTCAGAGATGGATTATGATGATGCTTAATGAACAGCTCCGCAATATTCAGACCATTCATATTGAGTCCATTATACATTCCATGCTGATTGTGTGAGCCAAAATAGTGGAGATGCCAATTATTGAAATCTGACTGAGTCATCACATTAAGTTCTAAATGAAGATGCGCCCTCTCCCTATTGATTCCAGATCCAGTATAACCCATTTTACCAATGATCGTGCCAGCATCCACAGGCTGATCCACCTTACAATCCACATTATTTAAATGAGCATACAATGAATAGAGAGAACCTAGCTCTGCTCCCCACCGATGCTCCACAACCACATATTTTCCGTAATTACTCTTGTCTGCTCCATGATTCACATAGACCACTTTACCTTTACCAATAGTCCTTATATAATCTAGTGGCCTGCCTGCAGAGTCTCGCTTCATTGGTCGGATATCCACACCCTCATGAAATTTAGTGCCTATTATCCCCTCTGGAGTCCGCCGCATATTCCTCACATAACCATACTTGCCTCCTGTCCATGGCTTAGAAGACTTACCCTCGAAACTCCTGTCCGTATACATATAGAACTTCTGCGGCTCGGAGCCATAAATATACTTATTATAAGTCGGCAG
>JALZVD010000316.1 GCA_023300205.1 Akkermansiaceae bacterium
GGGGCTGGCTGATTGCTACTTCCCGCTGTGCACTCGTATCAATCGCGGCCGGTATAAACGGAATCGTCTGGATCAGGTTGTGCCGCTGTCAGAACCGAGGAGCAATAACACGTCTCACGGAACGCCCCTTCAGGCTTTATCCGCTGCTTCTCCTGCCGGAGTCAGCCAGTCTAATCACATCGGGGTTCTTGCTGAAGTCTTTGGTAGCTTCACATACTGAGCCCAGTTCCCATTTGTGCCGACGTCTCAAGTTTACCTAATTCAGTCCTTATCCGGGCTTCATCATCAGATGAAAATTCGCGGTCGCGACTATAGAACTCGATTAGGCGATCTATTTCCTTCTCTACAACCAGCTTGGTTTTCTTGGAGAGCCCACCGTTGACTGCCAGATTACAGGCGGCAGATAGGACCAGTTCGGGGTGCCCCAAAATTCGGATAGTTCGGATGATCTCGTCGTCGCCTCCATCGAACGTTTTACCTGCACAGCCCCAAACGTATGCCAGTGGCGATGCGAGTTCATTTCGCCGCGGCTCTGTAAGTCCATGCTCGATCATGGAGTGAAATTCGTTCCACGCCAGTTCCATCAGAACAGAGTAATCTTCTCCTATCCCCTCATCGGCGGTTGTGACAGCCGCGAGGGATACAACGACTAGAACGTGCGACAATTTAGAAACGCTCTTGAACCATCGATCATAGTTGAACTTCCACCCTTGAGCTGGTTCCCGCACCGCGTCGATCAAGAAACGGGCTATTGCCATGGGCTCAACAGATTTGGCTAGAACTGCTGACAACGTTCCGAGGAGTTCCTTGTCGTGAGCTTTAAATGTCCCATGCCATACATAATCCGTGGAAGCCAGCCACTCCTGATAGCTTCGGAGAACAGTATTCAGACGATCGGGAGTGGGGAGGCGTATTGCAAGCACAGCCGCTGCGGTAAGGCTGGTGACGGAAGGACGGCGGAGGAGATCCGTGGCTTCTAATTCAATGTCACGGCGCTCAAACAGAGACAACAACTCGTCGCGGAGTTGATCCCGGCTGGTCATAATTTTGAATTGTGGGCCGCGGAACGGACTGATGTGCCTAAGCAGAAGTGCTGTAACCTTTAATCCCTCTTCACTGCTTTCGAGAAGGCTGACAAATCCGCTGATGCGCTGTGGTAGATCATCGGATTTCCACTGATTCAGCACTTCTGACGCTCCGTCAAAATCCTTCCTGAGCATTTGGTCGATCCCATCGTCAATCTCCTCCCAGAGGAGAATGGTGCGCCACACCACCGACAAGAAAAGTAAATCATCGGATTGCCCCGGTGGAAGACCGAGGATCATCTCCCCAAGAACTGCTTCCATAAATTCCAGATCCTCCACTGCGTCCAGGGCGACCAGTTGAACCACCGGGTGAGGCAGCCCTTCGAGCCAATGCGACCAGTTTGCTGGAGACGACAGGCTGAGAAGCTCACTTCTTACCTGACACTCGTGGCTCAATCTGCAGTAATCAGCCATCCTTTTGAGCTCCCATATCTGCTCCAGTGCGTCCTTACCGTCGTCTGCTAAAGGTTCAGTCAGCTTATCTGGAGTGACATCAAATCCGTCAAAGCAATCGCTCAAAGGCAACTGGCCATTAATCATGTCTCCTATACGGGCTTCGATCCTATCGGCAGGAACCAAGTCTAGAAAGGAAGCCGAGTTTGCAGACAAGTTGAAAAGAGCCGCCGCTTTTGTCCACGTGTCGATGTCTCCGGGAAGTCTTACTGCTAGTGATCCGGCGAGACGCCGGATGAGCACATGTCCAAAGTCTCCTTCACAATGAAGCGGGCGGTCCTCAAGAATGAAATCCCTCACGTGCCCGAAGTCTTCCTTGAAGCGGGCGTCGCCGTCGATGGGGTAAACAGTATCAGGATTTGCGCTTCCTTCGACTCTCGCGACGAGAAGGTCAGATAAGGGGGCGATCATTGCTTGCCACGCCTCCTTGGAGACGGAGTTTTCAAGTGCCTGCCTTTTCGCTTCAACCCGTTGTTCATGGAGTGCTCTACTCGGGTGACGTGGTCTCAATCTGGGATCCGTCTTCATGCTTCGCCCCCACTACGTATATGTCTCCACCAAGCCGCCGGAATCTGTCGCAAGGTTCCGCATGATTTCTTCAGCTGCTCAAAAAATCGCTTAATAAGACTCGTTAGATCGGGATGGGCAAGTGTTGGATTCAATTCCACAGATTTGTCCCACCACCCTTCTATCGCCGCTGAGATTTCCTCGGGACGAGGTAGCTTGAATAGCATAGTTGCTCGATCCCCGAAATGGTTGATCGAGCTTCCCAAAGCGTAAATCTGATCATCGACTTGAAGCCAGCGGTCATGTGCCCCAGCTCCTGGCATTTTCCTTGCTTCGATCGAGCATGGAAGATCTGACGAAAGTCTAATTAATTCGGAGCTTAAACGAAACTCTTTAGTGGTTTTATCGGCGTTCGCCTTTGTGATTTGATCGTTGGAAGCGAGGAGTTTTACCTTGCAGCCACCTTGCCGAATGAAAGGAAGAATCAGAAATAGATCATCAACGGACAGATAGGCGTCGACTACGGTGACCCTCTTAGTTGCCCGATCGATCAACTCCCGGAGAGCGTCGATTGCTTCAGCGCGGGATGTCCCCTTTCCGGAAAAGAACATGAAGGTCTTGCTCTGCCGAAGATCCTCTAGTTCTCGTGTCACGTTCCCAGCCTTGAGGTATTCTACCGGAGAAGGCGGTCTTTGTTCTGCTTCGCCAACCGGGTTCAACGCTTGGGCGGTTTCCATGACGATTGTCTGGGAGCTGCCATCAGCAAGAACTCGCACCACATCCGTATTCACTACATGAGAGGTCGCTATTGAAAATCCTCTGATAAAAGTAGCGGCTGGATGGTTTTCAATACATCGCCGCGATGAATCGAATAGCCGCAACCGCAATGCGGAAGGATTCGCTGGCAGTGGTATGACCGAATAGCGTGAATTGAGCTCGTGCAAAATGGAAAATCCCTGTCCGAACGGCAGCCACTCATTTCCAAGCTCGACCAAGCAACCCCTGATTGTCTTGCCGGGGCGTTCTGAAACCGAAAGAAGTAGATGCTGCTCATCATCGGATAGCCGTGCATCGAACCGACTGACGATCGGGTTGGAGAAACAGAAATGAAGCGCCCCTACGTGTTCGGAGAACCGCGCCAGATTGATACCTAAAATCTCTGAGCAAATCTGGAACATCGAGTCTCGCTGGGTCGAATTGAAAAGCGCTAATGTGGCCCCCTGAGTATCGAACTTTGAGACCAACCGAAGGCAAGTAGGCCTCCGAGGGAGCACCGCTCCCAACCCGGTTTTGTCGAAGGAATTGGGCTCAAGAAGAAGCGGCTCCTCTTCCGGTGGAAAAGTGAAATGCCTACCCTCTATTTCGATCAGCAGTTCCCTCAACCCACTCGGCTCCTTCTCCGGGTTACGGAAGAATGTCAGGGCCTCTTCCGGAGTTACGAAAAGGCGTTTTGCATACAAGGTGATCTCGCCTCCAATTGATTTCCGATATTGCGGAAAAATGCCTGACGTGATTGCGGGAGATCGCGGTTGCCCGCTGGGGCGGAGCTCGGCGACTCCGTAGACGAGCACGCAGCGATTCTGCGTAATCAGATCCGCCAAAATCAAGGTGATCTCCGCTTCTTCGTATTGGTGGGTTATTGCGTCCAGCGTCATTGAGATAATGCGTAGTTGAGACAAGCGCACAAGCCGATCAAAGCTACTTTTCTTGTCGCATAACTAGAGGTTCGTCCCTCTGTCATGTTGACGTATTCGAGGATCTGGGCTTGGACGGTTTTGAGTTCTCCGGGGGGCGGCATGGCTTAGCGTCCTTTAATCAGTTTGTAGTCTTCACACCGCTTGGTGAGGCTCTTCAGCCCAGCCACAAAGTCGGTTGCCTGATCGAAGGTGATTTCAAGCCGTCCCGGGTTGTCGTGGCTCAGGTCGTTGATGAGATTGCCCTGTCCAAAAACCCTGCCAACATCCGTAAGAATGTCGGCCTCGTTGGCTCCATCTAATCTGATCAACTCGTCCCGGATGACGTTCTGAATTCCTGCGTTGACGAAGTCCCCGCCCGTGTAACTGCCATCGGGCTTAAATTTGACCTTCAGTTCTTGCTTGGCTGCAGTGCGTTTGAGGAAGTCCTCGATTACCCTGCGAAATGGACCGCCAAGATTCCGGAATTGCTCCTCGGTCAGGTGTGCGTCAATGAAATCCCAAGATGCTTCAACTACTGAAGAAACCGGCCCTGTATCAACGGTCCAACCCTCGAGTTTGATATAGCGCCAATCGCCCTGGACGCCACGGGCCTGAGCCGATGACACTAGGAGTTCGTTCCAGTGTTCATCATGAGTCGTGAGAATGATCTGGAAGTCTTTGAACTCTGAATACAGAAGTTCTCCCACGCGCCGACGATGCTCTTTGTCGATGCTAGTAAGGACGTCATCGAGAACGAGTAAAGATCCCGGAGGATTAAAGATTCGAACTGCTGCGAGGAAAAGACAGAGGCCTAGCGAATCCAAATGTCCCTCGCTGAGGAATGCCCGGGGATCCTTAGAATCCGCAAGTCCCAAAAACTGGATGGCTAGCCGCAAGCCGCCTGCGGCGGCTCGGGACGTCGGCTTTAGTTCAAGCGCAGTGCATTCGGATGACTCTCCACCTCCGCCAAAGTCATGAAGGCGCTTGTAGTAATCCAGAACCGTCCCGGAAATATGGGTGAAGATCTGTTGGATTGCGCTCTCTCGTGCGGAGGAAAAAGACCCTTTAGCCACTGTTGTCCGCCGATGGATTTCTCTTGAGCCAACAATGCTTTGTTCGGCCTTCTCGATATCTTTCCAAGAGGCGATTCCTCGCTCGACCAGCGCGATTGCGGACTCAATTTTCGTGGAATCTGGCGGAACTAGTGCAGCCTTCTGTGCTTTTAGTGAAACGGCGAAGGCATTTCGTGTTGCGGGTATCGAAAGCAATGTGTCTGGTATCGCCACTCCACCCATAAAGGTGTTCTTCGTTGCCCGTATGAGGAGGCGCGATAGGCTAAGTGCCGCTGCTCGCGCGTTTCTCAATCTGAGTCTCGCTCCATCGTCGAATAGCTCAGAGTGCTGTAGGTCCTTCTTCAGCTGGGACGCAACTTCGTCGGTGTATTGCTTGATGCGGCCAAGGGCTGCCTGACGATTCGAGATAGCATTACGTAAATCTAACAGGGCGGTGCCCCGCTCTTTCAGCCGAGCTAGGACAACGTCGAGTGGTTCGCCAAACTGCGTTTCGCAAAGCGGACAGTGTGTCTCCTCGGCATGAGTGGCAAGATAGCTTCGTCCTTCATCGATGATTTTGCTCCGAGGCGCATCTGCAGAGGAACTGACAAGTTCAGCGATTTTTGCTCGGAGTTCATTAGCCGTCGTTACGTCGTCTTCCCGCGAAGAGGCCAATGGGGTCTCAATGCTGACGAGCGAGCGGGTGATCGCGTCAATCTTCTCGCGATTCGCCTGCGGCCTCTTTGCTTTTAGCCGTGGAAGGCGGACTTCGAGGTCTTCCCACTTTTCGAGTTTCTCCAAGTCAAAGGGTTCAACTGTTGCGGAGATGTGAGCGAAGACCTCAGCAAGGTTTCTCGGATTAAATCCGCTTACAGGATCGTTGAAAACGGCGAGCTTTGTTTGATGGGCCGTCGTCGCTCTTTCTACGCCCGATTTTGCTTGGCGTTCGGCCTCCACAAAATTGCGCTGAAGGTTGTCAACCTTTGTGATCCCCAGTAGTTGGACGAATTTCTGGTATCGGTCAGCATCTTGATCACAAACAAAATCCAGAATCTTGGTGCGTCGGAGAACGAACCCATCAACCAGCGGATGTTGGGCGTAAAAGTCTTTTACCGCCTGCCTGTCAGTAACCTCGGTCGCGTTGGAAGAGAGTTTGCGGGAGATTTCGCCGTTCGACGGACTGAGTGCGAGGGTTACCTTGGGGTCGCCGGCCGTTTTGACATTCCTAACCGCATCGTCGTGCGATATGCTACCAGTCCCAGCTCCGGTGAATCGCGCCACTTGACCCGAGAATACGAACTCGATCCCGTCAACAACTGCGCTCTTTCCTTTGCCGTTCCTTCCAAGAATTACGAGACTCTTGCCTCGGAGTTTGAAATCGTTCGACGGCAAGCCTCTGAAGTGCTCGAACTTGATTTGGCGGACGCTTTCACTCATTGGGAACCTCCTCTTCATCATGTTCGTCTTTCGATATCGCCGTAATGATCTGGGCTGCGGTAGTCGCATCAAGTTCAAGAAGCTTTACCAGTGCCTGCTTAGCAGCGATAGGAAGTGATCCATCGGCTTCTAGGGTTGCCCCAAACTGGGTTGAGAGGTTCTCAAATAGTTCAGCATGCAGATCTCTCGGAGCCTCCGGTTCTTCGGTCGCAAGTGGGGTAGCGTCGTCCATAGCTAATTCAATAATGGTTGCTGGTGTAATTCGAGTTCGTGAAAGCGAGACTTCGCGATCATTAGTTCGTGAGAGGTCTTGGTGTTGATCATAATTCTGAGGAAATGTTGGGAGAGTGTGAGATTACTTTACTTCATCAAAGTATTTCGAAGTATTCGCGGACTAGGTGAAAGTCCGAATTGTCAGATGGGGCGAGGACGATCATGCGGCTTCGTCGATTTGATCTGGAAACGTTATGATTATTTTTCAGCCTGTTTTATCATTCAACATGGAGTCGTTGGCGAGGACGAAGTCCGCTCATGCCGTGTTGATGCGCTCACCCTTCGGGCAACTTTGGCGGGTTATCTCTGTTGCTCTGCTCCAGTCCGAGGACTCGACATTGTAGCTTAGTTTAGTGGCGGTTTCCCATAGGGATTCCTCGAAGGACTTGGATGACTTTTTGGCGGCTTTCTTTTGGGCGGGCATGTAGAGGTCTTGAAAGGGGGCTGGATGATGAGTGACGACGGGGGGCGTAACACTATGAAAGTGATAGGAGGAAAGAGGCGGAGCAGCAGAGTTTTGGGGGCTTGGTTGGGGGGCGGGGACACAGGGCGGGACGCCCGTGCTCCATATTATTTTGCGCGGGGGTGGGCGTTGTTGTAGGCGGTGCGGAGGCGTTCTTTGGTGACGTGG
>JALZVD010000317.1 GCA_023300205.1 Akkermansiaceae bacterium
AACGTCGCAGCATGGCACGTAGCAAACGGAGACACAGTCAATAAAGGCGCCGCTCTCGTAACTCTAGAAACTGACAAAGTATCAACCGAGCTAGAAGCAGAAGAATCTGGAACCATTCAAATCATCACACCAGAAGGAGAAGAAGTCAGCATCGGCTCACTCATCGCTAAGATCACCGTCGGAGCTGCAAGCGCTGCTCCAGCACCTACACCTGTAACAGCTCCAGTTGCCACACCCGCTCCAGTAGCGCCCGTTGCAACTAAGACAGTAGCCCCTAAACCAGCTACTCCTACACCAGTTGCCGCTCCTAAAGCTGCTCCCGCTAGCCCTAATGAAGAAGGTCGCACCACGCGCAAGAAAATGTCCATGCTTCGCCGCAAAATAGCATCTCACCTCGTGAATGCTCAGCAAACTGCAGCCATTCTCACCACCTTCAATGAAGTGGACATGTCCGCCATCATGAAGCTCCGTAAAGAAGTGCAAGAAGACTTCGTCAAGAAACACGGCTGTAAGCTCGGCTTCATGTCACTCTTCGTAAAGGCAGTCACACAAGCCCTAAAAGACGTCCCATCTATCAACGGCCGCATCGACGGAACAGACATCATCCAGAACCACTACTACGACATCGGAGTAGCAGTCGGAACAGAAAAAGGACTCGTTGTCCCAGTCCTACGTGACACTGACCAAAAAGGATTTGCAGAAATCGAGCAAGACATCCTCGGCTACGCTGAGAAAGCACGTGAAGGAAAGATCGAAATGTCAGACCTCCAAGGCGGCGTCTTCACCATCTCAAATGGGGGTATCTACGGCTCACTCCTCAGCACACCAATCATCAACCCACCACAAAGTGGCATCCTAGGAATGCACACCATCCAGCAACGTCCAGTAGCCATCGACGGTAAAGTAGAAATCCGCCCAATGATGTATCTAGCTCTCAGCTATGATCATCGCCTAGTAGACGGAAAAGAAGCCGTCACATTCCTCATCCGCATCAAAGACTGCTTGGAGAACCCAACGCGCATGATGCTAGAAATGTAACACACCTACAAGCTCCTCACCAAAAGCCATTCATGATTCATCATGGATGGCTTTTTATATGCCCATTCCCACTCTACCACCAGACCCTGATCAAAAACCAAGACCATCTAGCTCTAAACCTATAGCACCAAACCTAGATCAGCGTCCCCTCTTCTTTAGCTTAGGCTTCTTATTCTGAAGAGGCTTAGACCGTGGCCCGCTCTTACGCTGCTTATTTCGAGTTGATACCTTAAGCGCATGCTTATCATAACTAAATTCATCCGCTGTAGCTCGTGGAAAACTCACCTCTATGAGATCCTCTAAAGCCTGCAAAAGCTTATTCCCCTTCGGATTAGCAAAGCTAAACACACGCTCAGTAGTTGGACATAACACCTGTGTCTCGTAATCGGTGACTAACTCAGGGAAGTCCACATTAATAATCGTCTTCACCCCTGAAATATCCAGATTACGTGCACAAGCCTCAGTAGTCACCAAGTAATCCAGCCTCCCTGCTACATGCTCCTCAAATACAGTTAAACGCGCCTCAGGCTTTTTCTGCCCATGAATAGAGTCCACATGCAGCCCAGCCTGACTGAGCGTTGTCGTAAGTGTATGCACTTCATCCTTTCTACAAAGACAAATCATCGCTGATCCTAAATCCGCATGATTCGTAATGAGATGCTGAACCAGCTCCAGTTTCTGATGATTATACACCTCGTAAATCAATTGCTCTGTTTTCTTATCTGACATAATAATTATTTAATGAAGTAGCTCCGTAAGTGATGTTTCCAAACGCTCTAACAACTCTGGATCCTCTACTTTACCCCCATCAGGATAGCAAACATAGATCGTATCCATAGCAGCACCTTTCTCAGTGCAGATACGTGCATGTAGAGTAGCCAAGCCACACTTACCTATCTCTAAGAAAAGATCATGCATCAACGCTATTCTATCTTCCGCTTGAATCTCAATCGCCGTGCAAGTAGAACTTAAATGGTTATTCGTAAACGCTCTAACAGGGAACGGTATGCCCCCATCAGCAGTATCCTTTCGGAGATAGTTTTTCTTCTTCTTAAGATATTGCGTAGGATCATAGTCATCCTGGCTCACCAGCTCTTTCACCACACTCGCCACCCGCTTCTTCACATTCGCATTCGTTATCGGTTGGTGATCCGTTGTACAAACCTGGAAGATGTCACATGCCACATTATCTGTTCTCGTATAAACATCAGCAGCAATAATATTGAGCTCTTCTGAGGCTAGCGCACAACAAACTTTCTCTAATAAAAGCGGTCTATTCCAGCAAGTAAGTACCAACTCGGTGTAAGCACGGTCAGGACGGTCTATCCATCTCAAGTCAGCAGACCTGTCATCTTCAGCAGCCGCATCTTCAGCAAAAAATTTAACCACAGACTTCACGTGGCTACGTATATTCACAGGTTCACGGAAACGGAAGTAGCGCATCGGCATCGTCTTAAAATGCGTCTCCAGTTGATCATGATATTGCGCATCAAGCTTCTTCCTAGATTTTTCTAACAGTTGTGCTTTCTCTTCATCAAGCAAGACCTTATACTTCTCTTTTCCTTCATCAAGATACTGTGCAGTGGATCGATAAAGTTGGATCATTAATGACTCTTTCCAAGGCGACCAACCATCCTCATTCGTACCGTTTGAATCTGCATACGTGAACAGGAATAATGTACTAAGCCGCTGCTTAGTTCCCATGATATTAGCAAACTCTTCAATCACCGCCGGATCATCCAAGTTCCGATTCGTAGCATACCTCCAAAATGTTAAATGATGGTCCACAAGAAACGTTATAAGCGACCTACGTGCTCCACTAATTCTTAACCGCGTACAAACAGCAGACGTCAGAATCGCAGAGCCATCAATATGCTCACGCACATTTTCCGCCCTCCCCGTATCATGCATGATCAACGCTATATAAAGAGCATAAGGATCCTCCATTCTCATGAAGATATCACGATACCGCTCCACCTCTCTAGCATCACTATCAACTAACATGTCTAACTGATCAATACAACGAAGCGTATGCTCATCTGCCGTATAGCGATGAAAAAACTCATGCTGCACCAAACAATCCAATGCCCCAAATTCTGGTAAATAAGCACCCAGTATACCTACTCGATGCATCATCCTCAGACAATGTGCCGCATCACCCTTCCTCTCTAAAATCGCTCGGAACGTTTCTCGGTTAGAACGTGACTGACGAAAAGACTTATCCACCAATGAAAGGTTATCCTTAAGCTGCTTTCTTATTTCAGGGCTCAGCCCTAAATCTTTGATTTGACAGTGCTGGAAGACACGCATCAACCGATGAGAGTTCTCTTTAAAAATCTGGCTATCCTTTGTATAAATTAACCCGTTTCTGGCAATGAATCCGTCAAACTCCTCACGCTTCTTGTTCGGTGAAAACAACCTTCTCCACCCAGACTTCTTCTCCTGAATCAACTCCAGCTGGAAAATCTCCATCAATGATGAAGTATGCCGGAAAATATTTCTCGTGTGCGTATAATAATCCTTCATGAACGCCTCACATCGGCGTAAAATACTCTCCTGCGGATACTTAAAATTCGTCGCCACCACACCCTGTAGTCTCAACGTCAAAATATCTGTATTTGATTGATTATAATAATGAAGCTCCGTCCGCACCCTTAGTAAAAAATCAAACCCATCCACCAACTCCTTATAAGCTCTCTTAGATAAAATCTTCTCACTAACCAGTGCTTTAAGCTCTGATGTCCCACGCTTCGCGCGTGCCACCCAGAGAATATTATGAAAATCACGGAGTCCTCCACAGCTCTCCTTCACATGAGGCTCCTGAAGGAAAACCGTATGAGAATATTTCTCATATCTAGAACTTAGATCCTGAATACGTAACTCAAAAAATGCCTGCTGGTCTTGTTGAATACAGTCCTTCTCGAACCTGTTAATGAACTGCGTAAATAGCGTTTCATTACCCGCTAACAATCGCGCATCCATCATTGCCGTTTTAGACTGCTGCTCACTTTTCGCTTCCTTAATACACTCTGTAACAGAGCGAGTAGCATGCCCTACCTTAAATCCAGTGTCCCAAAGTAAATAGAGAATATTCTGAATCAGAACAGAAGTAGCACTACTCTTCACATAAGAATTTGCTGACTTAGGTAACAGAAATAAAATATCCAGATCAGATCCAGGATTCAATTGCGCTCTCCCATATCCTCCAACCGCTACAAGTGATATATCAGGAGTATCAGTGCTAATCTTAGCCAGTTCATTCTCCAACGTCGTCTGTAATAAAATGTCAATCATAGCCGCACGATAACCAACAATCTTCAAACCCGAGGCTCCTGCATGATGGAGACCCATAATAACATTATCCTCAGATTTCAAAAATTCCTTAATCCCATCCGCGCGCATCTGCTGCATCTCTGGAGTACTCGTATCCCCAGCAAGAACCGGCCGTAGATCTGACTCTACTCGTTGATTGAGTGATGCTAAATATTCAGACATGTGCGTAATTTTATTAAAGGATCGATCCTGGAGTATAATTTGCAGCATCAGGATACTCCTCACAGAGCTCCTTAATCTTCACTCCAAAGGCATCAACCTGCATTCTTGCTGTTCCTGCATTCTCTTTTCCTTCCTCCATCAACCTAGTCAATTGCTCTTCGTTAAGAGGAATACGTTCATCAGCGGCAAGCCGAACAAGAAGATCATTCTCACGCGTAGCACCAGTGCGTAAGTCATTAACCGTAGCTACCGCGTTCTCCTTGATCGCCTTATGAGCCGCCTCTCTACCCACACCAGCTTTCACCGCTTCCATCATAATCGTCGTCGTCATCAAGAATGGTAAATAATGATTATTCTCTGCCTCAATCACAGCGGGATAAGCATCCATCTGGTTCAAAATCGTGAGAAACGTCTCAAACATACCGTCACACGCATAAAAAGCATCTGGTAACATCACACGGCGAACCACTGAACAGGAAACATCACCCTCATTCCACTGATCACCTGCTAGGCCAGTAGCCATCATCAAGTAACCCTTCAAAATAGTCTGAAAACCATTCACCCGCTCACAAGAACGTGAATTCATCTTATGCGGCATCGCACTCGACCCCGTCTGCCCCTTAGCAAATCCCTCAGATGCAGTCTCATTGCCTGCCATTAGTCGTAAAGTCCGGCTCATCGATGACGGCCCAGCAGCAAGATCCGTAAGAACAGACACAGTCCGGAAATCCAGTGATCGCGGATAAACCTGCCCCACATTCACATAAACCTCAGGAATCCCAAGATGCTTACAAATCTTCTCCTCTAGCGCTGAAACCTTAGACAAATCACCATCGAAAAGCGAAATCTGGTCCATCTGCGTACCCACAGCACCCTTCAGCCCTCGCACCGTATAGGTAGAAATATGATGATTCAGAGCACCAAGTGAACCGAGAAGCTCCTCCCCAAACATCGCCAAGCGCTTGCCGAACGTAGTAGGCTGAGCCGCCACATTATGCGTACGCCCAGTAACAACCAGATCTTTCCACTGCCCCGCACGGCTACTAATCTTAGCCAATGTCGCTATCGTTTTATCCCTAAGAATCAACAAAGAACGATACACCTGCAACTGCTCCACATTCTCCGTAAGATCTCTAGAAGTCATCCCCTTATGAATATGTTGATACCCAGCAAGATCGCAAAACTCCTCGATCCTAGCCTTCACATCATGTCGCGTAATCCGCTCTCTCTCCATAATTGCAGGTAAATTTACCTGATCCTTTACAGCCTCATAGGCAGTGATCGCTTCCTGTGGAATATCTAGCCCTAAATCTTGCTGAGCCTTCATCACCGAGATCCAGAACTCACGTTCTAAAACGATACGGCCTTCTGCAGACCAAATATTAGCGATAGCAGCAGACGCATAGCGTTCTGCTAAGACATTAGGGACTTTAGTGGTAGAGCTCATGGCTCGAAGTGTGTAGCCACCTTTCAGTTTTTACAAGGCCTTTTCAGTGCATCAAATAATCATTCTAAACATCTCATAACTCACTCCTTAGAAGCATTTCTTTTCCTTGTCATTTATCAAAATCACACGTATTGCTTCAACTACATGGATTCTATACTCACACCATTAAAATTGAAAGCAGCCATCCATATTGGAGCTAGTTCCATATCCTGCCTCATCTCAAATGAAGCAGGTGACCAAATCGAGTATCTAGAGAAATCCACCTCACTCGCTCATGATATCTTCAGCAAAAAAGAAATCTCTAAAGCCACCATCAAAAATTGTGTAGCTATTCTCAACGGCTATAACGCCATCCTCCAAGAACTCGGCATCAACTCGCAAGACCCTAATGTCCGTATCGTTGCCACTAATCTCCTCTCAGAAGCATCGAACAAAGACATCTTCATTAACCGCCTACAAATCAGCTCTAACATCACCGTAGAAGTTCTTGATGATGGAGAAATGACCCGCCTCATCTACATGAAAACTCGGCGGCGCCTACAAGACACTGCCGGCATAGATCAATACAACACACTCGTTGTCCACGCTGGCCCAGGAAACACCCGAACACTCTTTTTCAAACAAGACAAAATTGAATCCTATAAAAGCTACCGGATCGGTATCTACCGCGCTAGCCAAGCAGTCAGGAACAACTTCACTGATGACAACCAGACCAATCAATTTCTCTATGATCACATCAACAGCCAACTAGACACACTCATTGAAGACTTTCAAGAAGAAGACTTCCAAGAAATCATCTTCATTGGTCACGAAGTCCAGCTGCTCCAGCCCCAGATCGTAAGTAGTAAAACCTCTCAATGTTCGCTCAGTAAATTACTAAAAATCAGTGACTCCATCATTAGCATGGATGACGATGACATCGTATCACACTTCAACATCGACTATCACACAGCTGAAGCCATTCCTCCCGCTCTAGCCATCAATACCTGCATCGCTAAAGCCCTAAACATCAATAAAATAAACATCCCCAGCACCCACTACGAGCGTGAACTACTCAGAGACATCCACCTATCTCACGAATCCTCAGCATCCTTTACAGAAGAAGTGACCGCCTCCGCATGGCAGCTCGCCAAAAAATGCCGGATTAATAAAAAACACGCCAAGCAAGTCACTGCCACCGCTCTCTTCCTCTTCGATCAGCTCATAGACCTTCACGAGCTTGACCCACAAGCAAGACTCCTCCTCCACTGCGCTACCCTCCTACACGAATGTGGTGGTTTCATTTCAGATGCCTCTCACCATAAACACTCACAATACATCATCCAGCACAGCGACATATTTGGTTTATCACAATCAGACATCAACCTTGTCGCTCTCATCGCACGCTATCACAGAAATTCCCCTCCTAAATCTACACACTCTATTTATCGTGACCTAGACACACTCCAGCAGATGCGTGTCTCCAAAATAGCCAGCCTTCTCAGAATCGCAGATGCTCTAGACCGCAGCCACGCAGCTCGTGCAGAAAACATCACCCTAAACCTTACTCCTGAGATACTAAACATCCATCTAACAGATATCACCGATGCCACCGTCGAGCGCAGCGCTATGAAATCTAAAGGAGACCTATTCCATAACATCTTCGGATTAGAAATCCATCTACACGAAGAACAATAACATCATGCACACTCATTACATCAACCGTGAACTCTCTTGGATAGAATTCAATCAGCGCGTCCTTAGCGAAGCTCAGCGTAATGACTTACCACTTCTAGAAAGAGTAAAGTTTCTCGCTATCGCAGCATCTAATCTCGATGAATTTTTCCAAGTCAGAGTGGGAGGTCTCAGCGCTCAGTTCATGGCCGGATCTCAGCAGACTGACATCACAGGCCTCACCACATCCCAGCAGCTCAGCTCCATTCGCGCACGTATCTGTCAGATGTATCAGGACTTTAGTGAACTCCTAGAAAACGAACTTATCCCCAAGCTAATAAAGAAGAAAATCTATTTCACCTCTCTAACAGAGATTAGTCACTCACATCGAGTCGATCTAACAGAAAAATTTCATCATACTATCTTCCCTCTCCTCACCCCCTTAGGATTCGATATTGATGCCGATGAAAATGAAACCATTCCAGCGCTTCCTGCACACCAGATTACCATCACTCTAAAGCTACAAGATGCAGACCAGAATACCCGCATCGTATTCCTCCCCATTCCTAGTATCGTCGATAGGTTCCACTATATCCATGATGATAAGTCACTCCACATCATTACCGCAGAAGAACTCATCAGTAACCATGCACACACACTTTTCCCTGATGAGACCATCATTGATAGCTCGCACTTCCGTATTACTAGAAATGAAGATATTGTCCTACATGATCAAGATGCCATGGACATCGCTGGTGAAATGAAAGACATCCTTAACCAGAGAAAATTCAGTAAAGCCATCCGCCTAGAAATCCCAGTAAATATCTCTGATGAACTACTGCAAAATACCTGTAGCGTCACTCACACAAATGAAAATACAGAAGAAGACCACGTCTACCGCATTCAAGGCATTATCAATCTAGCAGACTTCATGTCCATTGCATTCCTACATGGCTATGACAACCTACGTGATCCTGAATGGAAATCTCAGCCATCACCAGCCTTCTCTTCTGGGAAATCCATGTTCGAGACCATCGCCGAAAATGATATCCTACTCTACCATCCCTACGAGAGTTTTGAACCCGTCATCCGTCTCATAGAAGAAGCATCCACTGACCCATCCACCCTAGCCATCAAACAAGTTCTCTACCGCACCGCTAATGATTCCCGTATCATTGATGCTCTCATCCGCGCTGCCCAGAATGGCAAGCAAGTCACCGTCCTCGTAGAACTAAAAGCACGCTTCGATGAAGCCCGTAACCTCCAACGCGCTAACGAACTCCAGAGTGCCGGAGTCCAAATCGTCTACGGTGTAAAGAACCTCAAAACACACGCAAAAATCCTCCTCATTGTTAGAAATGAAAATAGTAACATCAAGCGCTACCTCCACCTCGGCACTGGAAATTACAACGAGTCCACCGCCAAAATCTATACCGATGCCTCCTATCTAACAGCCCGTAATAGCTACGGTGCAGACGCCTCCGTATTCTTCAATGCCATTACCGGCAGATCCAAGCTCACCGCCCTCAAAAAACTCATCCCCGCACCCACAGAAATGAAGCGCTCACTCATCTCTAAGATTGGGAGAGAAGCAAAGCGTGCCAAACAAGGCGAGCCCGCACAAATCATCGCCAAGATCAACTCTCTTCAAGATCAAGACATCATTGACGCCCTCTACGCAGCATCCGCAGCTGGCGTTAAAATCCAACTAAACATCCGCGGCATCTGTTGTCTCAAGACCCAAGACAAAAAACTCTCCAAGAACATAGAGGTCATATCCATCATCGACCGCTACCTTGAGCACGCACGCATCTTCTACTTCCACAAAGGTGGTAAACCTGAACTCTTCATCGCATCAGCAGACTGGATGACCCGTAACCTAGAAAAGCGCGTCGAGCTCATGATTCCAATAGAAGACGCCAAGGCTAAAAAACGCCTCACTGAAATTCTCAAGACAGCTTTCGATGACAATCAAAATGCCCACATCATCCAAGCTGACGGAACATCCCTGAGAAAATATCCAGCGAAAGACAAAACAAAACAAAA